>JASFFK010000137.1:0-6321 GCA_050124335.1 Chromatiales bacterium
TGCCTGGTAGTCGGCATCAGTGGCAGTCTCGGGGAGTGCCAGCAACAACTTGGCATTGAAGATGTTGAGCCCCTTGTTCTCCATGGCGCCCATGTTGAAATCGTTGACGGCAACGATCATGAAGATATCGAGATCATACTCGCGACCATAGGTCACCTCGTCCCAGCGCATCGCTTTCTTCAGTGAGCGCATCGCATAGCCGCACTTGTCGATGTTTTCTGGCTCGGAGTAGATACGCAGGTCGACGGTACGGCCAGAGGCAGTCACGAAACTGTCCTCGAGCAGCGCCAGGTTGCCGGCGACGAGCGCGAAGAGATAACTGGGTTTCGGGAACGGGTCGTTCCAGGTGATGCGGTGTCGGCCATTCTCGAGGTCCTGCGCATCCGACGGGTTGCCATTCGACAGCAGAACGGGAAACCGCGACTTGTCAGCCTCGATCGTCGTGGTGAAGCGCGCCATGACATCCGGCCGGTCCGGATACCAGGTGATGCGACGGAAGCCCTCGGCCTCGCACTGGGTACAGAACATCTCACTGGAGCGGTAAAGCCCCTCGAGTGCGGTATTACTCTCCGGCGCGATCTCGACCTCGGTCTCGAGGACGAACTCGTCAGGCGGCGCCTCGATGCGCACACCATTGTCATCAGTGCTCCAGGCGGATTCAGCGAGCGGTTTGCCGTCGAGGCTGAACGCGACTGGTTTCAGCCCTTCCCCGTCAAGCCACAAATCACTGGCTTTGTCCGCAGCAGGATTCCTGCGCATGGAGAGGCGCGAGCGCACACGCGTTCCCTGCTCCCGCAGATCGAACCAGAGGTGGACATGGTCGACCAGCCATGCAGGAGGTTCGTAATCCTTCAGAAATGTTGTTTTGGGTGAAGCTTCTTTCATTTAAAGTCAATTCTAGGATAATTAATATTCGACCTTGTTTTTCCAGAATTTATACAGGGGTGCGATAAAGCCCCCCGCCTGAATGAACCAGATAAAATCCTCTCTGGGTGACATCCAGACAAATTTCCCGGAAAGATTTTCCACTTGCCAGGTCGCACGAACCCAGCCGGGCGTAATGAGTTCCGGAACTCCCATGAAGAGAAACACGATCGGGATACCGAACAAGGCTCCGACAATGCCCGTTTTGATCAGGTCAGGCCGTTGTGCAAAAAGCAGAATGGTCGGGATCAAAAAGGCGAACAGGTTCAGATAGTAGGAGTGAATGTCTGTGATCAGGAACAGCCCGAAGAAGATGAAACAGAGGATACCGCCCAGATAGCGGAAGCTGATCACCGGTTTGGGCAATTCCCGGTCGCCCAGGCGTTTGTTGAGGAAAACCTCGTAGCAAACGCCGACAACACCGCCGAAAAAGAAACCGAAGAAATAATCCTCGAAGCCGACATAGGTATGCGTCAGGTTATCCGGGCGCCACCAGTCGACCGCATAGACCAGTTGCGAGGTCGCCCCGCCGATGCCGAACAGCAGGGACATCGGGATCATGGCACTGCGCAGGTCCTTCCTCAGAAAGAAGAACGCCAGCCAGATAATTGCGAGGGGCAAAACCCCGTAGAGGTAGCTGAACTGATACATCTGTGTCAAAGCGCATGTTTCGGCAGCGTACTAGAGAATTTCTACCAGCTCTATATCGAAGATGAGTTCTTCACCGGCCAGCGGATGATTGGCATCCAGTGTAACCACCTCTTCGTTGAAGGATTTCACCCGGAAGTGCATGGTTTTGCCATCTGGCGCAGTACTGGTCAGCGTGATGCCCTCTTCCAGTTGTATCGAATCGGGAATCTCCGAACGAGGGAAATCTGCAATCATTTCGTCACGTCTCTCGCCATAGGCCTGCTCGACCGGAATCTCCACTGTCTTGCTATCGCCGACACTCATGCCGACCACGGCCTTCTCGAACCCCTCGATGACCTGCCTGAGTCCGAGAGTGAACTCCAGGGGTTCACCACGCGGATGTGACGAATCGAATTGATTGCCATCCGTCAGTTTGCCCGTGTAATGAACACGCACTGTCTGACCCATTTCTGCCTGTGACATAAACTTTCTCCGAATTGATGGAATGCCCCTTGAAAAACAGGCAATTTTCCGATCAAGAATCATCACCGGCCCAAAGGATTCAAGCCGGCACCGTAAACAAGTTTCAAGCGGAATGCAATGCGGCCCCAGGGCACATTGACGCTGACATCGGAGAAGCTTCGCGTAGAATCAGCGGCATGAGCAGTCTGGAAAAGAAACCCTACAGCTGGAACCAGCTCATGACGATGATCCTTTCCCATCGACGTGAACTGGCGATTGCCAATCTCATCGCTGTTCTCGGAGCAGTGACAGCGGTTCCGGTGCCGCTGCTGATCCCGTTGCTCGTCGACGAGGTATTGCTCCAGAAGCCGGGCAGCGCTGTCTCGTTGATGAACAGCCTCTTTCCCGAGAACTGGCATGGCCCGATACTCTATATCACGGCAATCACGCTCCTGACACTTTTCCTGCGTTTGCTGACGTTGATTTTCGGTGTCTGGCAAACGCGCGAGTTCACCCTCATTTCGAAGGAGGTCATCTTCGGCATTCGCCGCTCGCTCCTGCAGCGGCTGGGACGTATCTCCATGTCCGAGTACGAGACACTGGGAGCAGGCAAGGTTGCGTCGCATCTTGTCACCGACCTGCAATCCATCGATGATTTCATCAGTATCAGTATCAGCAAATTCGTCGTTGCTGTGCTGAGCATCGTCGGCACTGCAGCGGTACTGCTCTGGATGCACTGGCAGCTGGCCCTCTTCATCCTGCTGCTGAATCCGCTGGTCATCTATGTCACGACGATCTTCGGCCGCAAGGTCAAGCAGCTCAAAAAACATGAGAATGCGGCTTTCCAGCTCTTCCAGGAATCGCTATCGGAAACACTGGAAGCCATACAGCAAATAAGGGCTGCCAACCGCGAGAAACACTATATTTCACGCCTGACCGAGGTTGCAGCGGATGTGCGCAACCACTCCTCGCGCTTCGCCTGGCAGAGTGACGCGGCCTCGCGGCTCTCTTTCGTCATTTTCCTTTTCGGCTTCGATATCTTCCGTGCACTCAGCATGCTGATGGTGCTTTTCTCGGATCTTACGATCGGTCAAATGCTCGCCGTCTTTGCCTACTTGTGGTTCATGATGGGCCCTGTCCAGGAGGTGCTGAACATCCAGTATGCCTGGCATGCTGCCAGGGCTGCGCTCACCAGGATCAACGCACTGATCGATGTTCCACTGGAACCCGTCTATCCTTCGAAACAGAACCCCTTTGCAGGCAAGCGAACCGTCTCTGTGGAAATGCGTGACGTCAGTTTTGCTTATGGCGACGGCCCCCCGGTACTGGATCATCTCTCGATTCACATACCAGCAGGACAGCATGTGGCGCTGGTCGGTGCCAGCGGCGGTGGCAAGACGACCTTCGTCCAGGTGCTGCTGGGCCTCTACAGGCCAGAATCCGGCCGTGTGCTGTTCGATGATGTGCCCGTGGAGGAGATCGGCCTCAGCCTCGTCAGGGACAATATCGCCACCGTCCTGCAACACCCGGCGCTGCTCAACGATTCCGTGAGGATGAATCTGACGCTCGGCGGCGAGGCAACGGACGAGGAACTCTGGAAAGCCCTCGAGATTGCCCAGCTGCGGCAGACCATCGAAGCAATGCCCGACGGACTGGAGACTGTTGTCGGCAACCGGGGAGTGCGTCTTTCGGGCGGGCAACGCCAGCGCCTGGCGATCGCCCGGATGGTTCTGACTGATCCCGCAATCGTCATGCTCGACGAGGCAACCTCTGCTCTCGACACTGTTACAGAGACGCGCCTGCATGACTCGCTTAAACCTTTTCTTGAGGGGCGCACGACCATCATCGTGGCCCACCGGTTAAGCGCAGTTCGACAGGCAGAGCGCGCACTGGTTTTCGAAAACGGGAAGATCGTCGAGGAAGGTGGTCACAAGGAACTCATCGAGAAAGACGGGCTCTATGCATCGCTTTATGCGTAAAGGGGGCGTGACAGGCCATCAATAGAGAGACGCTTGCGACAACAGGGCACTCCCGGTGTTACCGGGACGGGGAGTATGTGAGCCCGAACCGGCAATCAGCTCCAGTCGGACCACACAGGCGTAATACCATGGGGAATCTGCGGCAGTCGCCCCATACTGTTCCAGGCGTGTTCGGGAGAATGGAAATCCGAGCCGGCCGAAGCGAGCAAGTCGAAATCGGCCGCATGCCGGGCCATGGTGAACATCTCGTCTTTGCTGTGACTGCCTGAGACTACCTCGATCGCCTCTCCTCCACACTCACGGAACTGGCCGATGAGTTTCCTGAGCTTTGTTCTTGTCAGTCGGTAGCGAGCCGGATGTGCAATGACCGCCTGCCCTCCGGCATGATGAATCCAGCCGATTGCCTCCTCCAGTGCTGCCCACTCGCCAGCAACATGGCCGGGTTTGCCCGCCACCAGGTAGTGCCGGAAAACATCGCGCATGTCTTTTGCCTTCCCGATCTGGACAAGGTAGCGGCCGAAGTGCGTCCGGCTGATGAGTCTGCCGTTGGACAGCGCTTTCGCATGCTGGTAAGCATTCTCGATTCCAGCCCCGGAAAGTCTGCGCCCTATCTCCTCGGCGCGCCACTGGCGGAATTCCATGATCCGGACCAGGCCCTGCTGAAGATGACTGTCCTCGGGATCGATTCCGAGGCCGACAAGATGAATTGTCTGACGATTCCAGGTCACAGAGAGTTCAATTCCCGGCACCAGGCTGAAAGGCTGATATTGCGTTGCAGCCTGCAATGCATCGGTGATGCCTGCGGTTGTATCATGGTCCGTCAGAGCGAGAACCTCGACTCCGGACGCGGCTGCATGACTCACGAGTTCTGCGGGTGTCAAGGTACCGTCGGAGGCTGTAGAATGTGTGTGAAGATCATAAACAAGGCGCATAAGGCCCTATATTAACTTAACACGCAGATGACAGCCTCATCCCTAGCGCCGGAATTCAGCCTGATCATGGAAAAATTCCTTTCCCTCTCCGAACGTGTCGCGGAAAACTGGGAGGAAGAAAAGGCCGACACCTCGCCGGAGCTTCTGATCCGCGCAGCCGAACAGTTGTACGACATGATGGCTCACCTCGGCGAGGAAGATCGCGTGATGCAGGAAGATATCGATATCGATCAATGTTGCGACTATGGGCTGCATCTCTTCGATGAACAATCCGATCTTGCGCAACGCTGCGGTCTTGATGATATCGCTGAACAGATCGAGGATCTCTGCTTTCCATTTTGTCTCTGGGCAACACGGCATCATGCGACCATCAGCCACCTGCAACCCGTGGTGAATGCCCTTTCCCGCAAGGCAAACGGGTTACGGGACCCCGGAGCGCTCTCATCCCTTTTTACCCAGGTCAACGAGATCATGGACGGAATTGATGAAAAGATCCGCCAGGATATTGACAGCAATGACCCGATGCGCCCCTGGCGTGTGCTTTTGCTCAACAGGGCAATTATTGCCACGCGGAGTTTTCAGCCCGTCCTGATCGATACTGCCTACCTGGACATCGTCAATTATCTTCCACATGAGGCCTCCGATTTCTTTGAAAATGCGATGGAGCAAATGGATCAGGTCGGCTACCCACACCACGTCAAAGAGGTTGTGGAAACCTGGTTACAACGCTATGGATCCAAACCTACCCTGCACTGACGGCACTCATGAAACTGCTCTTTGATCTTTTCCCCGTTGCCCTTTTTGTCATTGCCTATTTCCTGTCGGACATCTTCGTCGCAACCGGTATCCTGATCGTGGCAACCTTGGTTCAGGTCGTGTGGCTTAAAATCCGGAACGGCGCCGTTCCGAGGATTCACCTGGTTACACTCGGCCTGCTCCTGTTTTTCGGAGGCCTGACAATCGTCTTGCAGGACCCGCTCTTCATCAAGTGGAAACCAACCATTGTCAACTGGCTTTTTGCGGCAGGCTTCCTTGTGGCCCCCCTTTTTGGAGGAAAGACGCTGCCTGAAAGAATGATGGGCAGCAACGTTGCCTTGCAGGCTGAACAATGGAGAAGGCTCAATCTTGCCTGGGTACTCTTTTTCATTCTTCTCGGCATCCTGAATCTCGCGGTTGCCTTCAATTTCAGCGAAGCCATATGGGTCAACTTCAAACTCTTCGGTTTGATGGGGTTGACTGTTCTCTTCGCGCTCGGCCAGGGCTTTTACATTGTCCGTCACACCCAGGACCCCGTCGACTGAACAGGAAGGAATTAACACGATGTACTACACAATCATCGCGGAGGATGCTCCGCAATCTCTCGAACGGCGTCTGGCTGCACGTCCTGACCATCT
>JASFFK010000138.1:0-6239 GCA_050124335.1 Chromatiales bacterium
AGCGCTTGCAACGCCTCGGCTACGAAAACATCTCGATCCGTGCCGCGGATGGTTACAACGGCTGGCCGGAGGAGGCACCATTCGACAGTATCATCGTGACAGCAGCGATCAGCCACATTCCCCCGCCACTCGTCCGTCAGCTGAAACCCGGAGGACGCATGGTGATACCGGTCGGAACACGCTTCCAGACCCAGTACCTGACACTTGTCGAGAAGGATCCCGACGGCAGGGTAACAACACGTCAGCTGATCCCGGTGATCTTCGTACCCTTTACCGGCGGGCACCAGTGACAACCACCAGGCAAGCGCCCCCGCTTGTTGCAATCTTTCTTCTCTCGGCATCAGCCCTGGCCTACGAGGTCCTGCTCGTCAGACTGTTTTCAATTATCCACTGGCATCACTTCGCATTTATGGTCATCAGCCTTGCGCTGCTTGGCTACGGTGTCAGCGGCAGTCTCATCATGCTGTTCCGTTCATTCTGCCAGCGCCATTTCACCGGAATCTTCTTTCTGAACATCCTGCTTTACGGAATCTCTTCTGTCGGCGTTTTTGTCATCATCCAGCGTCTTCCCTTCAATGCGCTGGAAATACTCTGGGATTCATCGCAGTGGCTGCGATTGTTGCTGACCTATCTTTTCCTGTCCCTGCCATTCCTGTTCGTCGCGAACACCATTGCACTGACGATGTTGCGATTCGATATGCAAATTGCACGTATCTACAGCGCAGACCTGATCGGCGCGGGGGCAGGCGCCATCGGTATCATGCTGTTGCTCACCGTTTTCGAGCCGCCAACCGTGCTGAGGCTTCTGGCTTTTGCCGGTCTCCTGGCGGGTGTTTTCGTGCTCCGGCAGACAGGACGACAGCTGGCTGCAGCTCTGGCACTGGCTCTTGTCGCCAGCGGCATACTGCTATTACCCGGCTCCTGGCTGGAGTTGCGGCTATCGGATTACAAGGGGCTTGTTCAGACCCTGCGCATTGACGGAGCCCGGCTTGTCGAGAGCCACTCGGGCCCTGTTTCGCGCATCGATGTTGTCGAGAACAGGCTGGTGCCTTTTCGCAATGCTCCTGGCCTGAGCCTCCAAAGCCCGGAGGGTCCCTCCGAACAGCTGGCAGTTTTTTCCGATGGTGATGCAATGACGACGATCGATCGTCATTCCGCGCAATCTTCGCCCGGTTACATGGCCTACATGAGTTCTGCCTTGCCTTTCCTGCTCGGCAGGCAGTTCGAGCGGGTACTGGTTCTCAATGCCGGAACAGGAGCAGACATCCTGCAGGCCGCGGCGTTCGACAGCCGGCATATCGATGCCGTCGAACCGGACAGTCAGCTCACGCGCCTGGTCTCTGAAACCTTCTCCGGCTACTCCGGCTGGCAGCAACTCCGGGGTCGAGTTGAGCTGCACAACACGACTGCCCGGGCGTGGGCTGCGACTGCAGACCAGCCGTATGACCTGGTCGTGATCGGTGTTCCGGGTGCATCCAGTGGTGGTGCGGCAGGTGTCTATGCCTTTTCCGCCAATTTCGACCTGACCGTGGAGGCATTGAAGAGCTATCTCGCACTCCTTGCGCCCGGAGGCTATCTCTCTATCACCCTCTGGACTGATACCCCGCCAAAAGGAAACCTGAGGCTGTTCAGCGCGATGGTCGAAGCGCTGCGGGAATCCGGTGTCGCCTCACCGGAGAATCGCCTCGCCTGGATACGCAGCTGGAATACGGCAACGCTGATGGTCAAGCATGGAGAGCTCAATAGCGAGGAAACCACCGCTATTCGACGCTTTTCCGAGAGCAGGAATTTTGACCTTGCCTGGCTCCCCGGGATCTCTGAAGATGAAGTCAACCGCTACCAGCTGCTTCCAAGGCCTTTTTTCTACACCGCGGCAAAGGCGGTGCTCTCCGGTCAGGGGAAAGATTACATGGAGAGTTACCAGTACGATATCGAACCTGTCAGGGACGTGAATCCCTATTTCGATGATCATTTTCGATGGAACAGCCTGTCAACATTTCTGGCGCTTCCCGGACGCTCGGGTATCGCGATGATCGGAGCGGGCTACCCGACGCTGGTAGCGACATTGCTGCAGGCGATTATCGCCGCATTGCTCCTGATTCTCGCGCCGCTGTTTTTTCTGCGACGCAAGCTGCGTTCAGACGGACATCTGCGATTCAGGGTCTTTACCTACTTCACCGCGATCGGCCTTGCCTTTCTCTTTATTGAACTCTCATTCATCGAAATGCTGACGCTGGTTATCGGCCAGCCTCTCTACGCCGTTGCTGTGACATTGAGCGTGTTCCTGGTCTTTTCGGGCCTTGGCAGCCTGACGGTGCATTGGTTCGTGGAAAGCAAGGGGCTTGATCCGGGGGTGTTGCTGCGCTGGTCCGTGCTCTCTATTCTTCTCGTCACGCTGGTTTACCTGTTTTCACACGCCTGGCTGATCGAGCATCTTATGGCACTGCCGACAGCGTTGCGCATCCTCATGGCGATTCTGCTCTCGATCCCGATCGCCTTTGTGATGGGTATGCCCTTTCCTGTCGGATTGACGTCAACATCACGCAATGCTCCGGAACTGTTGCCATGGGCATGGGGAATCAATGGCTGTGCCTCCGTGCTCAGCGCCATTCTGGCCGTCCTGCTTGGCATGGAGATTGGCTTTACCGGCGTCATGCTTTGCGCAGTGATGCTTTATCTTCTGGCCTGGCGCACGCTTCCGCGCAAGACACTTATTTGACCTGACTCCACTGCTCGAGTGCACGTTCGCGCGTCTCTTTGAGATCGACAACAGGAAAGGGGTAGTCGTCGCCAAGGCGGATGCCTGCATGGCTGAGGAGTTCGGCTTTTTGCATCCAGGGGGCATGGAGTGCCTTGTCCGGCAGTTTCGCCAGTTCGGGCACCCACTTGCGGATATAGACTCCCTGCGGATCGAAGCGCTCGCTCTGGCTGACGGGGTTGAAGATGCGAAAAAAAGGTGCGGCATCGGCGCCGCAGCCTGCTGTCCATTGCCACCCCATGCTGTTGTTGGCCAGATCCGCGTCGACGAGGGTATCCCAGAACCAGCGCGCGCCTTCGAGCCAGTGAATACCCAGGTTTTTCGTCAGCAGCGAGGCAACGATCATGCGTACGCGGTTATGCATCCAGCCTGTGTGCCAGAGTTCGCGCATGCCGGCATCGACAATCGGGAAGCCGGTGCGGCCTTGCTGCCAGGCGGAAAGCAAGTCGCCAGCGTCCTCTTTCCAGCTCCACGGATAATTTCTGAAGCGGGTGTCCATGGGATTATCCGCTGTCAGCGGAAAGTGGAAGAGGAGATGGTGAGCAAAGTCACGCCAGCCGAGTTGCTTGACGTAGACATTCTCTCCGGTCGACGCCATGCTTTCCTCGAACCCGGTCATATTGCGCACACTCTCGAGGACCTGGAGTGGACTGATTTCCCCGAAATGAAGATGCGCGGAGAGACGGGAGGTGCCGCTGGAGCCGGGGAGGTCGCGGTCGCTGTTGTATTTTCCGATAGCCTTCTCGATGAATCTGTCGAGCTGGTGCATGGCGGATGTCGATCCCGGTTTCCAGGCCTCATGGAAACCCCCGTCCCAGGGAATTGACGGCAACAACTGCAAGCTATCGAGCGGCCCGGATTCGATGCCTCGTGGGACAGGGGGAAGCGAAGAGGGGGCAGGTTGTCGCTCGAGCCTCGGCAGTCCGGTTTTCAGGCAGGCCTTCCAGAAAGCTGTGAAGACCTTGTAAGGTGTTTTCTGGCCGGTCTGGATCTCCCAGGGCTCGAACAGCAGGGAGCCGTTGAAACTCATGCATCGAGTGCCTGATCCGGACAGGGCCGCCTTGATTTGGCTGTCACGCTCGATGGCGGCAGGTTCGTAGAGGCGGTTCCAGAAGAGATGCGTGATGCCTTCTTCCCTGGCGAATTGTTGCAGGACGGCCAGAGACTCCCCCTGCCTGATGACGAGTCGGGATCCGCGTTTTCGCAGTTCCCCGTCAAGCGTGTGCAGACTGTGATGCAGCCACCAGCGGCTGGCTGCTCCGGGAGACCAGGGGGCCTCTTCAGCAGGATTGAAGATGTAGAGCGGGATCAGCTCCTTGCACTCCTGCGTTGCAGCCACCAGGGCGGGGTTGTCCTCGAGTCGCAGGTCGCGCCTCAGCCAGAGAATCGCCCTGGTCATCGCCCGTGGAGAACCGCTGGTTCGAACAGGCAGCTCGGGATGACGCTTGTGCCGCGGGTGCTGTTCATGATTCTGCTTTGGGTATGCGGATCGTCAGCACGTCGTCACTGAATTCAGTTTGCATGCCTCCCTGCCTGACCGGCCCAGGCAAGGTCAGGATGCGCTGGTAGCGACTCGAAAAGCTGGCCTGCATGCGTTTGCCTTCACCGGTTTCGCGCTTCTCTACTTTCCGCATGGCGGCAATGCGCAGGCGATTGCCGCGCTGTTCGATCTCGATCGTTTTTCCGTCAGCACCCGGTATAGAGGCGATGACAATGAATTCGTCATCGTTTTCCTCGATGCGGATGCGAGGCGAACTGAAATGTTCCTCGATCGCGATCCCGCTGCTTTCCTGTTGCTGGCGCATCTCCCTTTCCATTTCTGCCATTTCCCGCTCCATCTGCCACTGCCGGCGGCGCATCTCCCGTTCCATGCGGCGCATCTCGACCCATGGATCCATGTATGGGGAGTGGTCCGGTGCGGGATCGTAAACCGGGGGTGGCGGAGGATGCCCGTACGGCTGTGCTGCCGTGGTCGGAATGGCGGTTTCGAGCATGGTCAGAAGAAGTGAAACCTTCTGCACTCTTTCGTGCGCCGGGATAGAGAGCAGGGCGCCCGCAAGGAGGATGGCGAAGAGAAAGGTCCTGGTGGTCATGAAAAGTGTCCGGAGATGTCTGTCTCGTTTTTTCTAAGTTAGCAGATTCAGAAGCAGGGTGTGTCTTACGGAGAGTTTTTGAACAACCCCGGCATGGAACGCTTGATCTCTGTCAGAGGAACGTCTGATGCGGAAAAAAAGCATGGCCCCGGCTGTCATTCTTGTTCATTCTTGCGATAGTGCCGGCCAGGCAAGTCGACAGCCGCTGTCTGCCCGCCGGGCACAGACCTTTCACAAGAACGAAAACCCTGGAGAGAGACTCATGAGCGCAAGGTCCATCATGGATCCCAATCCGACCGTCCTGCATCCGGACGACCATATCCGCACGGCTGCGCAATATGTCATGGAAAACCGTTACAGGCGCATCCCCGTCGTCGACGATGACGGCCGCTTTGTCGGGGTCTTCGGTGTCAACTGCCTTCTGCGGCTTGTCCTTCCACATGCCGCCATCATGGAAAACGGACTCGAGAGCGTGCATTTCGCGCGCGAGACACTGGCCGATCTCTACAGGCGTTATTGTGAAAACAGCGACATGGAGATCGCGCTCTGCATGGACAAGGAGGATGTCGAAACTGTCGGTCCTGATACGCCATTGCTCGAGGCGGTGCTGATTCTCTATCGCACGAAGGCGAGCCTTCCCGTGGTTGACCCGGAGACAGGCAAGCTGGTTGGCGTGATCTCCTACTGGGATCTCGGCGAGAAAGTCCTTGCGGAGGGAGGGAAAAATGACGCCGGGAACTGAGCCAATGCCACAGGTCATTTTTGGCCTCGATCCGATGTGGTTTGCAGGCGGCCTCTTTTTCCTGACCTACATCCTGATCATGACCGAGCGGGTGAACCGGGCCATTGTCGCCATGGCCGCGGCCGCGCTGATGATTCTGGGAGGAGTGCTGACGCAGGAAGCTGCGGTTCGGGGTGTCGACTTCAACACCCTCGGTCTTCTGACGGGCATGATGATCATCGTTTCCATCACGCGCAAGTCCGGTGTATTCCAGTATGTCGCAATCTGGTCGGCGAAGCGCGTCGATGCCAGGCCGTGGGGCATTCTGGTCGTGCTCGTACTGGTCACTGCGGTACTCTCCGCCCTGCTCGATAATGTGACAACGGTGCTCCTGATCGCGCCCGTCACGCTGCTGATTGCGGACGAGCTCAAAGTGAGTCCCTATCCCTACCTCTTCACCGAGATTTTTGCCTCCAATGTCGGCGGGGCGGCAACGCTCATTGGCGATCCCCCCAACATCATGATCGGCTCGGCTGTCGGGCTCGGCTTCAATGATTTCCTCTTCAACCTCGGTCCCATTGTCCTGCTGATCCTGCCCATGTTGCTGATTCCTTTTTATCTCCTGTGGGGCCGAAAGCTTGAAACAACGCCGGAACGTCGCCTGAAG
>JASFFK010000139.1:0-6232 GCA_050124335.1 Chromatiales bacterium
TGGTTCTTCTTGTGGATACAGGGGTGTGATTATGACAAATTCAACACCGCTTTGGCAGACAACTTTCCGTGAGCAACCCCTGACTCCCGGGCGGGGTGTCGGAAGCCGGGTCTGATCAGAGATAGCTGCTCCAGTCGCGGCTGGAATCACCAAAAACCAGGAAGTGCGGATTCAGCAAGGATTCCTTCATGTTGTAGAGCAAAGGGTTTCCACTGGTGTCAGTCACCATGCCGCCGGCGGCTTCCACAACAGCCTGGGCTGCTGCGGTGTCCCATTCCGATGTCGGTCCGAGCCGCGGATAGATATCCGCCTTTCCCTCTGCCACGAGACAGAGTTTCAGCGAGCTGCCCATCGAGATGATCTCGTGTTCACCGACTTTTTCGAGAAACGTCTGCAATGAGCTGCCGGCGTGCGAACGGCTGCCTGCAACACGCAGCGGTATCCGGGCCGGTTGCGTGGCATGAATTTGCACGGTTTTGCCATCCTCGATCCTGAAGGCGCCCTTGCCTGCCTCCCCGTAGAACGTGACTCCCGTGGCGGGTACATGCACGACGCCGATGTGTGGCCTGTGTTCCTTCACCAGGGCGATGTTGACCGTGAACTCATCGTTCTTCTTGATGAATTCCTTCGTTCCGTCAAGCGGGTCGATGAGCCAGTAGCTCGACCACTGGCTGCGTTCCGTGAACGGAATGTCGGCGTCTTCCTCGGAGAGGACCGGAATATCCGGCGTGAGCTGCCGGAGCGCATCCACGATGATCCTGTGAGACGCCAGATCGGCCTCCGTCAGAGGCGAGGCATCCTGTTTTTCGTAGATTTTGAAGTCCTGCCTGTAGATCTTGAGGATGGCATCGCCGGCCTCTCTTGCAGTTCGAATCAGGCTATGGATATCGATTGTGTCTGTCATGAATTTGATACAAGGTAAAGAGTGGCGATCGTGCGGGCATCCGTCACGTCCCTGCGTGAAATGATGGCGCTGATATCACTGATCTTGCATGGCACGATTTCCAGCGCCTCGGGTTCATCGCCTGGAAGTTTCGATGCACTCAGGCCTGTTGCGCGAATCACGTGGCTTGTATGGTTGACATAACCGGGAGCGATCGTCAGGGGAGTAATATAGTCGAGCGTCTCCGCGCGGTAACCGATCTCCTCCTGCAGTTCACGGTTCGCGGCATGCAGGAAATCCTCACCGTTGTCGACCAGGCCCTTGGGCAGCGTCAGTTCGTAGTCCTCGATCGCCGCGGAGTATTCCCGAATCATCAACAGGGTGTCATTATCCAGAAATGGCGCGATAATGACCGAATCCGGGTATTCACCCACCATGCGTTCATAGACTCGTTCGACTCCGTTGCTGAAAGTCAGGTGCATCTCCTCGATGCGAAAGAGTCGACTCTCGGCAATCGTCTTGACCAGGCGGATACGTGGTTTGGAAGGCATGATTTTCCGGGCAAACTGGACCAAGCGCACACTCTAGAGAGAAACCCATGTCCGATCAACCGCTCAGCCTCGACTGGAACAGTATCGATACCGTCTTTCTCGACATGGACGGAACGCTCCTCGATCTCTATTTCGACAACCACTTCTGGCTTGAGCATGTGCCGAAACGCTACGCAGAGAAGCACGGATGGGATCTCCAGGAAGCCTCGCAGCATCTCGAACAGAAATACCACAGCAAGGCGGGCACGCTCGACTGGTACTGTATCGATTACTGGGGCAGCGAGCTCGGCATGGATATCCTGACGCTGAAAGAGGAGACAGAGCACCTGATCGCCATGCATCCCCATGTCGAACACTTCCTGTCGGCATTGCATGCATCCGACAAGTTTGTCGCGCTTGTCACCAATGCCCACCCGGGAACACTGGCCTTCAAGCTGGAGCGTGTGCCGATGGGGCACTACTTTGATGCGCTCGTGACATCACATGACTACGGCTTGCCGAAAGAGGAGAGGGGATTCTGGGAACGCCTGCTGGAGAAGCACCCGTTCGAGCCAGAGCGCACCCTGTTCATGGACGACAGCCAGGCGGTGCTCGATGCGGCGAAGGCATTTGGCATTCGCCACGTGATCGGGATCAGTGCCCCTGACAGCAGGCATGGTGAACGATCCATCACGGGCGTGCCGACGGTGCGCGACTTTTCAGAGCTCAATCCGCTCCAGTCCCGGTGATTCCCGGCACGAGGCCCTTGCGCCGGGAGGCGAGCTGTTTCGGTTCCTCCCCGGCTTCCGGGAATTCTGGCGCCTTGCGCTCCTGCCGGCGCAGCATCTTGCGTGCCTGATGCTGATCCTGGCGGGCGCGTGCGGTATAGCCAAGCACCGCGCCGCCACCGGCAGCGAGGATCAGCAGTCCGGCAGTGATGAACTGTGACAGGATCAGCAGGCCGCCTGCCGCGATAATTGTCGCGAATGTTGCGCCTGCCAGGAAGTTGGCACGGGCATGCGCCCGCGCTGTCTTGCGCTCGATTTCCCGCCGGCTCTCCGCAAGGATTTTCGCTTTTTGCTTTTCGGCATCCAGCAGCAGTTTTTCACGCTCCCTCGCATGGTTGCGCCGTACCCGGTTGATATTCGCCTGGCGAACTTCTCTCGCGATCAGGGAGAACCAGAGTGCGATGAAGCAGGCGAAAATCAGAGACACCAGGCCGAGAGCGAACAGTGTGTTGCCGTTGAACTCCGAGTCGAAGAGTGCAAATGCCAGTACGAACGTGGCGATCTGCAACAGGATAATGCCTGGTAGGAAGCGAAGCATTGGCGGCCCGGACCTGGTAATCAAATGAACCAGTCAGCATTATAGGGCAGGCGGTTTGTGATATATCATTTCTTGCTAATATTCTAATCCATTATAATTTCCGGCAATTTTTCTTATCCGGCAGGCAAGCCATGCACAACGGTACCAGCATCACCCAGTTCATCATCGAAGAGCAGCGCAAGACCGAGGGGGCGACCGGCGATTTTACATCGCTACTGAATGATGTCGTCACGGCCTGCAAGGTGATTTCGAACCTCGTCAACAAGGGTGAACTCATCGGTGTTCTCGGCAGTGCCGGCAGCGAAAATGTGCAGGGAGAAACCCAGAAAAAGCTCGACATCATCACCAATGAAGTCTTCATCAAGTCGAACGAATGGGCCGGCCACCTCTCCGCAATGGCGTCCGAGGAGATGGACGAGATCTACCCGATTCCGGCCAGCTATCCGCGCGGCAAGTATCTGCTGACCTTCGATCCGCTGGACGGTTCATCCAATACAGATGTCAATGTCTCGGTCGGCACGATCTTCTCGATCCTGCGTTGTCCGGGGGAAGGCGATGGCCAGAATCCGCGCGAGGAGGCCTTCCTGCAACCGGGGACAGAACAGGTCGCGGCCGGCTACGCTCTCTATGGACCCTCGACCATGATGGTGCTGACGACCGGCAACGGGGTCAACGGCTTCACGCTCGACCAGGATATCGGCGAGTTCATTCTCACGCATCCGAACATGCAGATCCCTGCAAAAACACGCGAATTCGCCATCAACACTTCCAATATGCGCTTCTGGGAGTCTCCGGTCAGGCGTTATATCGACGAGTGCCTCAACGGAACGGAAGGACCGCGTGGCGAGGACTTCAACATGCGCTGGATTGCTTCCATGGTGGCTGAGGTACATCGCATCCTGACCCGCGGCGGGGTCTTCATGTATCCACTCGACAGCAAGATGACGGCAAAAGGCGTCGAGGGCAAGCTGCGCCTGCTCTACGAGGCCAATCCGATGTCCTTCATCGTGGAACAGGCAGGCGGGATGTCGATCACCGGTCGTCAGCGCATCATGGAACTCAAGCCCGGGAAGCTGCACCAGCGTGTGCCGGTCGTTCTGGGTTCAAAAGAAGAAGTGCAGCGCGTGATGGACTATCACAGAGAGTTCGATGCGGAAAACGCTGCCTGAACCTGCTGAATCACAGCGGAACGGAAAGGGCCTCATGTCCAGCATGAGGCCTTTTTTGTTACCGGCAAACCGGCTTTAGTCGCGCTCCATTTGCGATGATCCATTCGATGCATGCGGTCAGCGTCTGGATCAATCACCACAAGTGTCGAGCAGCACCGGCTTGAACAGGCCCTTCTGATCTGAGACGCCGGCAAGCCTGCAAATCCTCACATATCACCCGAAAAGGAACTGTCCAGCTCACTGTGAGAAAAAACAGGGGTCAGCTGTCCATTGCTATGGAGATCCTCTCTCCAGTGGCTGGTGATGCCATTTGCGGGCTCTTCATGAGTCCGCTTTTTTCTGTATGATTCCCCCAGTTTTTCCTTTCCTTCCTCGCTACATGGCGACACTACTCACACTTCGGGATATCTCTCACTCCTACAGCGGGCCACCTCTTCTCGACAGGGTGAGCCTGACTGTCAGCGATAACGAACGTATCAGCCTGATCGGGCGTAACGGCGAGGGCAAGTCGACCCTGCTCAGGATTATTGCGGGTCTGGTTCAGGCTGATGAGGGTGAACGCCAGGTCACCCTCGGCACAGGCATCTCCTATCTTCCGCAAGAGGTGCCCACGGATCTCGCCGGGAGTATCTACGAGATAGTTGCCACGGGACTGGAGGATATCGCGGAACTCCTGGTCGCCTACCACGCAGCCACGCAAGCCGTCATGCAGGATCCGTCCGAACAGAATCTCGACCACATGGCAAAGGCGCAGCATGAACTTGAGAGTGCCGGCGGCTGGCGTTTCGAGCAACAGGTTGAAACGACATTGTCGAAACTCTCGCTCAATCCTGATGAACGCTTCGAATCCCTCTCCGGCGGGCGCAAGCGCCGTGTGCTGCTTGCACGTGAACTCGTCAGAGAGCCGCAATTGCTGCTGCTTGACGAACCGACAAACCACCTCGATATCGATAGCATCAACTGGCTCGAGGGGTTTCTTTCAAGCTGGAACGGCAGTCTTCTTTTCATCACCCATGATCGTGCCTTCATGCAGAGGCTGGCGACGCGCATTATCGAGCTGGACCGCGGCAGGCTGACGGACTGGCCCGGTGACTACAGGAACTACCTGCGTCGCCGGGAGGAACGTGCTCATGCCGAAGCGAAAGCGAACGAGCGCTTCGACAAAAAGCTCGCGCAGGAAGAGGTCTGGATCCGGCAGGGCATCAAGGCTCGCCGCACGCGCAACGAGGGGCGCGTGCGCCAGTTACAGGCAATGCGCGAGGCTTACAGGCAAAGACGCAAGGGGCAGGGGGAAGCGCGTATCAATCTGCAGGAGGCCGAGCGTTCCGGCAAGCTTGTTGCCGAGCTCGAGAACGTCAGCTATCGCTGGGACGATACGGAACTGATTCGTGATTTCAGTACGACCATTCTGCGCGGTGACAAGATCGGCATCATCGGTCCAAACGGCTGTGGCAAGTCGACACTGCTCGGCCTGTTGCTCGGGAGGCTCAAACCGACCTCCGGACACATCAGGGCGGGAACAGGTCTCGAAGTGGCCTATTTCGACCAGTTACGCGCCTCGCTCGATATGGACAAGAGCGTCCAGGACAATGTCGGCGGTGGTTCGGACAAGGTCGACATCAACGGCAAGAGTCGCCATATCGTCTCCTACCTGCAGGATTTCCTTTTTACGCCCGATCGTATCCGGCAGCCGCTCAATGCCCTCTCCGGTGGTGAGCGCAACCGGGTGCTGCTCGCCAGGCTTTTCACCAAACCGGCGAATCTGCTTGTACTCGACGAACCGACCAACGATCTCGATGTGGAGACGCTCGAACTGCTCGAGGAGCTGCTGATCGACTACCAGGGAACCCTCTTGCTGGTCAGTCATGATCGCTCCTTCATCGATGCTGTCGTGACGTCGACGCTCGTCTTCGAGGGCAGCGGTGTGATCACAGAGTGCGCCGGCGGCTACTCGGACTGGCTCAGGGAGAAATCAGCGAGACAGTCCGGGGAGACAGCAAAGACCGCGGAAAAATCCCTGGCAAGGAAGCCAAGGCAAAAGGCTGCTGTCGGCAAGCTGACTTACAAGCTGCAGCGTGAACTCGATGAACTTCCCGGGACGATCGAGAGACTTGAAAACGAGATCGAGGCGCTGCACGCGCAACTGGCCGATCCGGAGCTTTATCGTGACAATGCCGAACGGGTCCCGGAGCTGAAAAAGCAGCTGTCAATCAGAGAGAGCGAGCTCGAACAGGTTTTCGAACGCTGGGAAGAGCTGGAAGTGCTCGGCGACATCGACTGATCGCGCTCATGTCGCTATGAAGAAGCTGCTGTGGAAGGGCTGA
>JASFFK010000140.1:0-6194 GCA_050124335.1 Chromatiales bacterium
AGGAGTATGTTGCCCGAGTTGATCACCTGAGCATTCAGGCCGAGCCCCACGGCTCTGGTCATGCTTCCTTCTTTAGTGCTAATGGTGCCGAAGTTTTCCAGCACTGCCCCCGTCGATTGCTCGCTGAACAGATTTCCCTCGATCGCTTCTGTCTTAGTCGCTTGTATGGTGCCGCGGTTGACGATACGGTTGCCCCCGCCCCGAATGGAGACGGTGCCGAGGCGGGGAATGCTATCCCCGGTGATGACGCCATCGTTGATAATGGTCGCGCCCTCGTTAAGGTTGATCGCGCTCAGCGTCGCCGCAGGCGTGAGGTCACCGCTGCTGACTTTCACGGTGACGTTGGTTGCCACATCGTTGTCGATCGAAACGTTGTTGGTGGAGGTGCAGTCGACCGTCTCGCCGGAATTCGGTGCAAGTGTCCCGGAATCAGCACTAACGCCGCCGGATGTGGTGCAAACAGCCCAGGCTGGCCCGGTGCCACCTAGCAGGCTTAAGAGTATCAGGGCAAGGGCGGAGGGTCTGCTCAATCGCGCTGCGAAATTCACGCAGGAGAAGGTGTAACGATCACACAGATCACGGGTGTAAATGAAAGCAGGTTCATTCATCTTAAGCCATCTCCACTTTGGGTATTTGGTGGTTTTTTTGTAATCGAAATTCTATTAAATCTCGGCTTGAAAGTCTCTTTAACCCTGCTGGCCTGATCCCTTTCCGAATGGAAATAGTGATTGGAGTTTTCTGGCAGGCTTTACCCAAACCCCATAAGTCCCGGCTTTTCAGCTTTCCAGGATTTCAGCTTCCCGCCCCTCAACCGTCATCCAATGAAACCCATCAAAGGACTCCCCAAAATCCATAGTCCCTTGGTGCCTCGGGCACAAAAAAGCCCGCATGTGATGCAAGCCTATGATTTACGTGAGAGAAAATGTGGTGGGCCGTCAGGGGCTTGAACCCCGGACCAAAGGGTTATGAGCACAAGGAACAGTTTCTTTAGGGGTCTGCAAGTTGAAGAATCGTAAAGGTTTCTTTGGATGGCTCCCGGTGCATGCCGGTCTGACCGAACCTGTCTCAACCGAGCTTCGAGGGGGTGGGGAGGGCAGCCTTAAAACCTGGGGAACTGAAATCCTGGGGAACTGGGAGGGGTTGGCTAACATCGATAGGTGGATGACTCCTCACTGAAAACAGTGGACATCATGGCGTTACCCAATCTGAATCATTTAAAACGGAAAACTGCAGCGCTAGAAAATTGACCAACGCACGCACTTTGGGTGCTATGTATTTGCGCGTTGGGTAAATCGCATAAATGCCTAGTTCAATCGAACGGTATTCGGGCAGTAATTCAACGAGCCTTCCACTAGCAAGATCATCTCCGATCAGAAACGAGGGTTGTAATATTATTCCCTGATGCGCAAGCGCAATGGCTCGATTCGTATCTCCATTGTTGGTTCTGATCCAGGGTTTTATCGTGACATTGACTGGACCCTCAGGGCCATCGAATTGCCAGGTATCCGGGGTAGACCAGTAACTGTATGCAATCGTCGCATGATCTCTTAGCTCTGCTGGATGCGTGGGCTTGCCGTGTAGTGCCAGATATTCTGGTGACGCGCAAAGGATAATACGTGTGCTTGCGAGTCGTTTACTGATCAAAGATGAACTGGGCAGCTCAGCAATACGAATTGCCAGGTCATATCCCTCTTCTACAACGTCCACAATTCGATCGGACAATGTCACATCGAAGCGTACCTGGGGATGTTGTATGTGAAACCTGTCCCAGAGTGAGGCGAGGTGTTTAATACCAAAAGTCACCGGGACATTCACCCGTAAAAGTCCTTGCGCTTCGCCGGCACGCGATGAGACCTCTGCCTCCGCTTCCTCGACACCGGAAAGTAATTCACGACAGCGGAGATTGAACACAGATCCTTCTTCAGTCAGTGATAACTTTCGTGTAGTGCGATGCAGCAATCGCACTCCCAGACGTGCTTCCAGATCCGCAACATAGCGCGACACAGCGGCCTTAGACATACCCAATATCTCAGCAGCTTTCACGAAGCTACCGGCGTCCACTACTGCGGTGAATGTCTGCATTTCCTTGAGTCGATCCATTGTTACAAAAATAGAAACTAAGTATTTCAATAATGCTTATTTATCTCATTAAGCGAGATAAGTAAAGTTTGAACCGTGACCCGGGTAATCACTCAGGGGCCGCTAAAACGAGGTCTTTTACCCAATACTCCTTACTTATTACAGGTGACATTATGAATACTTTGATCAAACGTGTTGTTTCCACTGAGACAAGTTTCGCCCAACTGGCCTTGCGCATTCCGGTTGGCATTATCTTCATCGCACATGGTGCACAAAAATTATTTGGCGCCTTCGGTGGCTACGGCCTGCAAGGAACCGGACAATGGATGGACTCAATTGGCCTGAATCCAGGCTATCTAATGGCATTACTTGCGGGTAGTGCAGAGTTTTTTGGTGGTATTGCGCTAATCCTGGGCTTGCTGGTTCGGCCTGCAGCGACAGTTCTTGCCTTCACCATGCTTGTGGCCATCTTTGCCGTGCATATCGGCAATGGGCTATTCATGAGTAATGATGGCTACGAGTTTGGCCTTGCATTACTCGCCGCATCCATGTCCCTGATCATCAGTGGCGCGGGGCGGGCTTCGATTGATCAAATCATTGCCAGTAAGATCGCATAGATCAGGTTGGTGAATGAAACTATGGAATACGATGCGCTAGCTGCAAAGAGCCGTGACCGAATGCCTGTGATGTTTGTTGGTCACGGCTCTCCCATGAATGCGATAGAGGACAATCGCTGGAGTAAAGGTTTTGCTGCGCTGCGGGATGATAGTCCCAAGCCGGTAGCTATCCTGGCGATATCCGCACATTGGTATGTGGATGGTACTTACCTGACCTCCAATAAACAGCCACCAACTATTCATGACTTTGGCGGTTTCCCAGAAGCGCTTTATGAGGTTCATTACTCTGCACCTGGTGATCCCAAATTGGCGAAGTCTGTTCAGGAATTAATAGGTAAAGATCAGATAAAGCTGAGCGATGACTGGGGGCTTGACCATGGTATCTGGTCAGTGCTGGTCCGTATGTACCCAGAGGCGGATATCCCTGTTGTTCAACTCAGTATTGATCGCAAACTCGATGTGCATGGCCATTTCGAGATTGGGCTTCAATTAGCGACATTACGTAAGCAGAATATTTTGATCATGGCCAGCGGTAACATAGTGCACAACTTGCCCAATGCATTCAGGCAAATGCGCACTGGTAGAGCTGACATCCCTGACTGGGCACATCGGTTTGATGAAGCCGTACGAGCAGCAGTTGTCGATCACGACATAGAAGCACTGTTGGCTCTCTACCCAGATACAGCCGATGCACGACTTGCTCATCCCACACCGGACCATTGGCTTCCTTTGATTTACGCGGTCGGTGCGACAAATGAAAGTGATAGCGTACGGTTTTCAAATGAAGGCTTTGATTGGGGCTCGCTCTCTATGAGGAATATCATTTTCGGATAATGTTGGTTTAGCTAACGCAATAGATGAAAGATATTTTCTTGGTATTGGGTCTTTTTGACGTTTTTCGCAAGGTGTTCATCTGTCCTCCACCTCAAAGCATCTTTCACCCGCCTCCCGCAACGCCGTAAGCTTCCCCTGAACGTGAACAGTTCATGACTGGTGCTTTCTTGCTTATCTCATCTCGGCCTCACACGGTTTGCAGCTTTTCAGTTCCCTAGCCCCATCGCGCCCCCAGGCCTAAAACCCACCAAAGGACTTCCCAAAATCCATAGTCCCATGGTGCATCGGACACAAAAAAGGCCCGCATCTCATGCAGGCCTATGATTTCAGTGACAGAAAAGGGCAGGGCTCGCCTGGGAGAACCTGTTCGAGCTGAAAGTTACCTATATGCCCGGAATGGAGTTAGCCCCTGATTGTCTTTTTGATCAGTCTTACGACCTGTTTGGCACGTCCAGGCGACGGCCCTGTCCCTGCCAGTACGCGCAGCCCCCAGATATTGCTCATCAGGAACGCCGCAAGCGCTTCGCAATCCGCGTCCGGGGCTAGCTCGCTCATTGTGCGTGCATTCTGCAGGGCATCGACGAAGGCCGACTCGATGTTGCTGAAATGCCGGTTGATGCGCCTGCGGATCTTCGCGTCTCGCTGTGACAGCTCCAGCACCGTGTTGACCAGAAAACAGCTGCTCTTTCCACGCCGCTTCTCAATATCATCAGCCAGTTTGTCGAAATAGGTCTCGATGGCCTCAATGGGTGATTCAGCGCCGTCGAGGTGTGTCCGAAGCCTCTCGGCACTGCGTGCGCCGTAGTGGTCCAGGGTTGCCAGAAAAAGCCCCTGCTTTGATTCGAATGCGGCGTACAGGCTTCCCGGCTTCAGATCGGTGGTCTGCACCAGAGTAGCCATACTGGTGGCGCAATAGCCATGCTCCCAGAAGGTCTGCATGGCCTTGTCGAGAATCTTGTCGCGGTCGTATTGTGCGGGTCGTGCCACGTGGCCTCCGGTTGAGTAGAATTTGGCTGATTACAGATGCATTCTAAAGTTATTGAGTGTTTGTTCAAAATAATACTTGAACGATAGATCAAAAATAGACTAGTATTAATTGAACGATCATTCAAGAATATTCAGATGACCGAAAGGAGCTCAATAATGTATGCACTTCAAACCGCCATTGATGAGTACAACGCAGCAAAGAAAGAACAAATGCCTCCCGAGGTGCTGGATACCATGGCCAGGACTACAGCCGAGCTGAAAGACAGCGGCATCGAGAATCGCGCGATGCGTGCCAGAGACCGCATACCTGACTTCACACTTCCCAACCAGCACGGTGAAATGCGTCGCTTTGCAGATTTCTTGGCGGACTCCACGGTCGTATTGAACATCTATCGCGGTGGCTGGTGCCCCTACTGCAACCTCGAGATGAAGGCATTAGCTGATGCACTGCCGGAAATCGAGGCAGCAGGTGCCCGGCTTGTGGGCATGGCGCCGGAATTACCCGATCATGCGATGGACACGGCTAGCAGGCACGGGATCGATATCGAGATCCTCAGTGATGTCGGTAATGTCGTAAGCGAGAAACTGGGCTTGGTTTTCAGCTTGGCCGAAGAGTTACGTCCAATCTACCTCGGTGCCGGGCTGGATATTCCGGCCTACAACGGTGACGAGAGCTTTCAGCTGCCTGTTCCTGCCACCTACATCATCGGTTCCGATGGAATCATCAAGGCCGACTTCGTGAATGCAGACTATACGCAACGGATGGAGCCGGCGGAGGTCGTGGCGTTTTTGCAGAAAGGTTGACGGGCTGACTCACAAAAAGACAAGGCATGCCTCTGCGACATATGCCTTTGTTGATAGGCAACCAGTCTGATGACAACGATATGCAGATCTTTGCCGCGTCACTAAACTTGAAACTGTTGTTTTACTAGAGGTCTTCAATGAACGATAAAACCAAATCCACTGTGCTGATCGTGGGCGCCATGGTCCTGGCAGCCATATTCGTGATATTCGGTGCCGGCAAATTCATCGATCCCGCTAAGTGGATAGGTAAATTCTCGGCCTGGGGCATCCCCGAATGGTTCGTTCCGATCTCTGGAGCGCTCGAACTGGCAGGTGCGGTCGGTTTGCTCATCCCGGTAGTAAGGGGCCTTGCCGGACTGGGGCTGGCACTCTTTATGATCGGGGCGGTTGCAACACATGTGATACACGCTGAGATCGGGATGATCTTCGTCGCCAGCGCTATTCTGGTCGGCAGCGCGGCGGTAGGCTGGTTTCGTCTGCCCGAGACTTTGGCATACTTTCAAAAATGGGCGGGTGTTGAGAATTGAACTCCACTCAATTGAAAGGACAATGCGTAAGCTCCCCCTGAACGTGAACAGATCGTAACAGGAGTTTTCTGGCAGACTTTAGCCAGGAGACTCAGATGCAGACATAACGACTAAGCAAATTTCTTAGCTCACTCAGCTCTCCAGCTTCCCAGGATTCCGGCTTCCCAGCCCCCAGGCTGCCATCCACCGACTGAAAACACACCAAAGGACTCCCCAAAAGCCATAGTCCTTTGGTGCCTCCAAAAGAAAACGGCCCATGGTTTCCCATAAGCCGTTGTTTTCAATTGTGTGGTGGACCTCAGATCAATCGAGTCTGACCCCACTGATGGGGGACTTCCATGAGGTG
>JASFFK010000141.1:0-6148 GCA_050124335.1 Chromatiales bacterium
GCCGTTCTCGTTGCGCACCACGAGGCGCTGGAAATTCTCGGGCTCGTTGACGGCCGTGGTGCTGGTCAGGTCGATGGCGAGATACTTGTCCCTGGTCGAGCCGATACCGGCCTGGTAGTTGTTGTTGCGCAGGACATTGAGCACATCCTCGCCCGTCACGCCGAGTGCGGCCATGCGGCGCGGATCGAGCCAGATGCGCATCGCGAACTGCGCCGCGAAGAGACGCGCCTTGGCCACGCCGGGCAGCGCCTGCAGCTGGGGTTGCACGACACGCAGGACATAGTCACTGATCTGCGGCCGCGGGATCTCGTCGCTGTAGAAGGCGATGTACATCAGGGCCGTGCGGTCGCCCGTGGTCGACTCGATGATCGGGTCCTCGGCCTCGGCCGGCAGTTCACCGCGCTTGCTCGCGACCTTGGCCTGGATCTCGGCGACCGCCGCGTTGGGATCGTAATTCAGGCGCATCTGCGCCTCGATGGTCGAACGTCCCTGTGAACTCGTCGCGGAGATGAAATCGATGCCGCTCGCCTCTGCGACCGCCTGCTGCAGAGGCGAGGTGACGAAACCCTTCATGAGCTCCGAGCTCGCGCCGGGATAGGTCGTCGTGATGGTGATGACCGTGTTCTTGATGAGCGGGAACTGCCGCACCTCGAGCAGTGTTGCCGAGCGCAGGCCGAGCAGCAGGATCAGCAGGCTGACGACTGTCGCCAGCACCGGCCGCTGGATGAAGATATCGGTGAATTTCATTCGCCGGTGATCTCCGCGTCATCCAGCGCGACACTGTTGTCGATCTTGATGGCAGCGCCGTCGCGCAGCTTCACGAGCCCGGTGCGCACCACCTCGGTGCCGGTCTCGAGGTTCTCGACGGCAACGCGGCCTTCACGCACCTCGCCGGTCTTGACCGGGGTGCGTTTGACCGTGAGGGCATCTTCCTCGCCCCTGTTGATGACATAGACGACATTGCCGTAGGTGTTGAAGCTGATGGCCGTGCGCGGCAGCGTCAGTACAGGGCGCGCTTCGCCCGTGACGGTCTCGACCTGCGCGAACATGCCGGGGCGCAGAAGACCCTCGGCATTGTCGAGCGTGGCGCGCACCTTGAGTGTCTGGGTGCCTATATCGATGCCCGAGTCGACGGCGCTGACGGTTCCGCTGAAGGTTTTGTCAGGCACCGCATCGAAGCTCGCGGTCACAGCCTGGCCTTTCTTGATGCGCGCCAGGTAGCGCTCCGGCAGGGTGTAGTCGACATAGATGGGATCAAGCTGCTGCAGGCTAACGATGGCGTCGCCAACCTCGATGAACTCCCCGATATCGACCTTGCGGATACCAGCGAGCCCGGGAAAGGGCGCGCGGATTATCTTGCGCTTGATAACGGCCTCCTGTTGCCTGACACGCGCACGGGCGGCATCGAAGCGCGCCTCGGCCTCGTCGAACTCGGACTTGGAGGTGACGCTTTTCTCGAACAGCCCCTTGACCCGATTGAACTGCACCTTCGCAAGCGCCTGGTCGGCCTGCAGCGCCTCGAGCGCCGCAATGTCGATAGAGTCGTCGAGCCTGATCAATACCTGGTCTTTCTGGACCTCCTGCCCGGACTCGAAGGCGATCTCGCTGACGATGCCGTTGACCTCGCTGCTGACATCGATACCGTTGACCGCGACAAGCGAGCCGACCGAGGTCAGCACGGGTTGCCACTGCTCGGTTGCCACCTCTGTGGAGGAGACGGTCGAGGGAGGCGGGCCCTTGGGACCACCCGCGGGTTGCTGTGCTTGCTGCCAGAAGTAATAGCCACCGGCTGCGACAATGACAACAAGGGCGACCAGGATGATGGTGGTGTTTCTGGAACTGGCTGACATGCGGGGATCCCGTCCGGAATGGAGGATTGCGATATTCAATCCAGTATAGAAGAAGCATTGGCCTCGTGACTACAGGCCATGACCATGTCGTTTATGGATGAAAGGCGCATTTCCATCGTAAGAGCCGGAGGCGGAGTTCACAAAGAACCGCAAAGATCGCGGAGAAATCACAGGATGTCTGGCATGTGGCTGCATGTGTCCAGGTATCAGAGATCATTTTCCTGTGAAAAATAATCTCCGACACCATGTTATGCGATGCGATTCATTTCAGGATCGGGGACCCTGTCCCTGTCCGCAGGACCCGGGTGAGGCCAGGCATGGAGACTGCCGCAGTCGCTGCGCTCCTTCGCAATGACAGGCTTTCACAGGCTCGTCAATCCATCCAGGCTTGCAACTCGCCGAGCGCGGTCGAGGCCATGAGGTAGGGTTCTCTCTGCTCAATGGCACGATGCTGGATCTCCCTGAGCAGCTTTGTCGGGGCCTGCAAGAGCACCTCGGAGTCCGTCGCATCGCCATCACCCGAAACATGCCCCCACATGTGTTGCAAGGCATTCCTGATCCCGCTCTCCGTTGGGGGCTTGCGCATGGTCTGTGTCAGCTGAAAGGCAAGGTCCGCAAAATCATCGTGTCGCCGGTATTCCGCGACCCGTTTACCGATACGCCGGCAGGTAGCCTGGTTGCGCGCCAGCACCGAGTACTTGTGCTGCGCCCAGAACTGGTGGGCATTGGCCGGTAACGGGATCCGGCCAGGCTCCTGCTCGAGGTAGAGATCGGCCAGCATCTGCAGCTGTGCGATGGGCTCGTCGCGCTCGAGATCCGGCCAGGTCTCCTTCCCGCTGCGGGTCAGGACCGAAGTGATGTCAGCATAGCCACGCAGGTTCATCTCGGCGACGAGCAGCTTGTGTCGCTGCCTGAGCGCCCAGCCGAAACCGAACCAGCGCGAAGTCTCCTGGCTGTTGATCATGCCGGGCTTCCTGGCCGTCAGGACAGCGACCGTTTCATGCAGGATACGATGCTCCGACAACAGCAGGTCGGTGTTCAGATAACCCGGATCGATGTCCCAGATGCGCATGAATAAATACCGGTGTAGAAAACCCGGTGTCGGCAATCATTTTTCACGAGGAAATAATCTCCGACACCTGTCCTGTATAAGACCTATAGCCACTTTTTCCAGCGAAATACGAGCAACTGTATGACAACCGCGATCAGCAGCAGGCCGGAAAATATCCAGAAGGCCTGCGCGTTGTCGGCGCCAGGTATTCCGCCAACATTGATGCCAAGCAAACCTGTCAGGAAACCCAGCGGCAAAAAGACCGCGGCCACGATGGAAAGCACGTACATGCGCTGGTTGAGCTGTTCGGACAGCCGGCTCAGCAACTCCTCCTGGCTGACGGCAGCACGCTCCCGGACGGCATCGAGATCTTCCATGTCGCGGATCAACCGGTCCGTTATCTCGCGAATACGCATGCGGTGTGCGTCATCGATCCATTCCACCTTCTCGGCTACCATCCGGCCGAGCGCTTCACGCTGCGGGGAGAGGTAACGCCGCAGGGTGATAGCCTGTCTGCGCAAACTGGCCAGATCAAACCGCAGGGAGGCCTGTCCGCTCTCGAGCATACTCTCCTCGAGTTCCGCAGCCTTGTCCTCCATGCCCTCGATGGTATCCGTCATGCGCCAGACAAGCCGGTCGGCAAGCAAGGTGACAAAGTCTGCCGTGGATCCCGGTCCTTCGCCGGTTTCGAGCTGGCTGATGATGTCATTGATTGAAAGCAGCTCACGCCGGCGCGTGGTCACGATCCGTTTGTCATCGATCCAGATGCGAACAGAGACCATGTCCTCGGGATCAGCACCCGGGTTGAGATTGACGCCGCGCAATGCGATCAACAGGCCATTGCCGATCAGGGTGGTGCGTGGCCTGCTGTCCTCGGCCAGCAGCGCCTCTACAACCAGGTGGTCCAGTGCCGAGAACTGCCTCAACCAGTCACGATGGGATGGGCGGCTGTAATCGAGTGGAACCCAGGCCGTTTCCTCCGAACTCTTCCATTCATCCAGAGAGACAGCCGCCGCTCCGCCTTTGCCATCGAATTGATAGCAGGCCGGGCTGTCGCTGTCTGTGATGTGTTCAGTCATGAAACGATTCCTGAAATTCGGGAAGCCAGATTTATTCTCTTCGCTTTCGGCGAACCCGGGAGCGAACCACCACTGCTGTAACAGCCGCAAGGAAGACCAGGGCAGCAGACCAGTAAATCATACTTGCTATCGATGCGTGACTAGCATAGCTCGCCGCCATTTCCGGCGTGGGATCCTGGTAGGGAATGCCTGCAAAGACGAGATCATAGAGAAATCCTGCTAACAGCAGCGCCGGGCCTGCTGCCATCAACAGATATGGCCAGATCTGCTTAACAGTGCCTGACAACTTTTGCACACCGCGTGTCTTGCATAAGGCCATTCCTGCTTCGACTGTGTGAACCTCGCCTCACTGCGACCGTAACAGATTGCCCCGAGAGCGCAAGCCGGGTGTCAGCCCTCATTGTCTGAAGGTGCGCCAATTTGAAATACCGAGCCCACCCTTTTATAGCCCGCTTTCTCGTAAAAGGCATCTTCGTCAGACAGCACATAGACATTCAGACCGTGGAAATCCCTCCCGACCCGTGCAAGTAACGACCTTCCGACCATTTGATTTCTCTTTTCCGGTACGACGTAAAGCTCACTGATGTAGAGTGCGAACGCATCATCGAGGATGGCCCTGAGATACCCGCAAAACTCGCCCTGATCGTGACAGACATAGGTCACACTCGCCTCGAGGCGCTTTCTGTAGTTGTCTATGGCGCCCCTGGCGGTAAAGATCTCCCAATCAGGCTCCTTCCTGATGGCTGATAAAACCGCTTTTTCATGCTCCGGCGTATATCTGGAAATGACCATCTGTTTCCTGAAGTGGGATCAGGCGCCACTCTCTTCCTCGACGATATCCGCTGGACCAATCCGGAAAAACGGATTATGCGCCACTTCCCAGAGATGGCCATCAGGATCGCTGAAGTAACCGCTGTAACCTCCCCAGAAAACCTTTTGTGGTTTTTTGACCAGGGTTGCACCCGCAGCGACAGCCTGTGTGACAACTTCATCGACATCTTGTTCGGAAGCGACATTGTGTGACAGTGTGAAGGCTTCAAACCCGGACCCGTCTGGAGAGACAGTCGCATCCTCGGCCAGCGCCTCTCTTCCATACAACCCCAGCCAGGTGCCATCTAGCGTGAAAAAGACGACATCAGGCGGGGATTCCATTCGCGGGAAACCGAGCCCTTTCTCATAGAAATCGGTTGATGCTGCAAGATCACGAACCCCGAGAGTGATCATGCTGATTCTTGGTTTCATCGTTGTATCTCCGCTGTCTCCCGTGTCAGAGATTCATTTCGCGAAAAACTCATCTCGGACATCTGACTGGACACAATCGCACCATAACGGTATCGAAGCTCGTTGTCCTGACAGGATCCCGGGTCAGGCCTTGCGCCCGTATTCCCTGGCCTTGCCAAGCCACTTCTCACGCTGTTGCTGTGAACTTCCCTTGACCGGCCCGAAACTGCTGACTGCCACCGGCTTGATGCCACTGAATTCGAGGATGGTTCGTTTCATCTGGTTATGACCCGGCATGCGATAGACCAGGCGGTAATACCAGGGCGGTGTGTCCATGGTCACGAAAAGATGCGCTGACCGTCCGGTGAGCAAGCGATCCCAGAATGGTGAGTCTTCACGATACCTGAAGGCGAAGCCGGGCAGAAATACGCGGTCAATGAAACCCTTGAGCAAGGCCGGCATGCCACCCCACCAGGTCGGGTAGACAAAGACAATGTGCTGCGCCCATGTGATCGCTTCCTGCGCAGCAACCAGATCAGGCTCGAGTTCCTGGATCCTGGCATATCCCTTGTGCAATACCGGATCGAAAGAGAGATCGCCCAACGATATTTGCCTGACCTCGTTGCCTGCCTCCCGGGCTCCCTCGAGACAGGAATTGGCAATCGCACCGCAGAAACGGTCACCGTCCGGATGCCCGAGAATGACGAGAATGCGTTTGCTCATGGGGACGTTTGCATATCAAGCCTAGCGCGTGGTCCTGAATTCCCCGTCGCTCCAGACCAGTGCCCGGTAGCAGGGCCCGATCTTATCGCCGCACTGGGAGGAATGCACAGCGAGAAGGAGAACATTCTGTCCGTCCATATCCACCACCCGCCACCTGTGCGCCAGAAACTCATAGGGCTTTCCGTCAACCACGACCCATAACAGGGTCCCGCCTGTGCCGCCCC
>JASFFK010000142.1:0-6098 GCA_050124335.1 Chromatiales bacterium
GTCGAACATGCGACAAAAGACCGTGTTGTAGAAAGTCTCGGCAAGTTCAGGCTGCTTGTGATCCTGCAGCAGCATTGTGTAGAGCGCCTTGACCTGTTTCCAGATGGACATGTCGTTGAGCGCGGGGCCAAAAATCTCCCTGAGCGTCTCGATCGCCTCGTCAGCACGCTTGTCATAGAAGAGTACGCGCTTGCGCGAAGCATCCCGCTCCGCCATCCAGTCCTCGGTTTCAAAACGCCCCATGGCACCGGCTGTGATTTTCTGAAAGATACGGAAGTGCTTGTTGAAACCCTCAAGCACGGTCTCGGCGATCGTTTCCGCCAATGCTGATGATGACAGTCCAAGTGACGACATGCGCTGCAGTCTCTCAATCAATCCGCCCGGAAAAGAACAGGGGCCTTCATGGCCCCCTGTCCGGAAGTGACGGGATCAACTCCTGGAATCGAGCCACTCGGCGATTGCCGGCGGCACCGTGGCCTGGGCCTTCCCACTGACGTAGATACCGATGTGGCCACCCTTGAAAGAGAGTTCGGTGTAGTCTTTCGTACCGACGCGATACTTGAGTGCGCGCGATGCATCCGGTGGCACAAGATGATCCTGGTCGGCATAGACATTGAGTACCGGCATCGTGACCTCGTCGAGCGAAACATCGTGCTCACCGATCTTCAGCCCGCCGGTAATGAACCTGTTCTCCTGGAAGAAATCCTTGATGAACTGGCGATAGGCTTCGCCGGCCTGGTCAGGGCTGTCGAATATCCATTTCTCCATGCGCATGAAGTTCTTCATCTGGTCAACGTCCTGCATCAGATCGACCATGGAGAGATACTTGAGGCTCGTCAGATGGTAAGGCTTGAGATTCAGGAAAGTCCAGTTCAGCATCTCGCCAGAGACGTTACCAACGGTATCGACGAGCAGATCAATATCGACCTGTTGCACCCAGTGGCTCAGCATGTTGTCCGGTGTCTTGAAGTCAATCGGGGTCACCATGGTAACAAGGGCGTTGACCTTCTCCGGATGGATCGCGCTATAGCAGAGGCTGAAAGTGCCACCCTGGCAGATGCCCAGGATATTGATACTATCCAGCCCGTGTCGCGCCCGGATATAGTCGACACAGCCGTCGATATAGCCGTTGATGTAATCATCGAGCGTCAGATAGCGGTCAGAACGGTCCGGGTAGCCCCAGTCGATCAGGTAGACATCCTGACCGCCGTCGAGCAGCCCCTTGATCATCGAACGGTTCTCCTGCAGGTCCGTCATGTAGGGGCGGTTGACGAGCGCATAGACGATCAGCATCGGTACCCTGTTCTGCCTGCCCCCCTGCGGCGCCTTGTACCGGTACAGGGTCAGCTTGTCATCGGTGAACACCGCCTCGCGCTCGGTGACGCCTTCGGAGATCTCGCCGACCTCCAGCATGTTCTGCAGACCATTGACAAGTTTTTCATTGAACTCAACGAGTTCCTCGGCGACCTGGTCAGGCCGCAGGTTGAATGACATCATGATTACCTGCTCCTCGTCTTTTTCTTAACTGTGGCTTTCTTTTTTGCTGCTGCCTTCCTGGCGACTTTCTTTTTAGCAACCTTCTTCTTCGTGGCAGCCCTCGGGGCCGCCGGTGCTCCTGCAGCATCATCCAGGCGTGCCTTGATACCCGCGAGTTCGGCACGCAGTGCGCGGTTTTCGCGCTTCACCTGCTGCAGCTTTTCCGAGATGGCATCCACTTCCCTGCGTGATGGCATGTTGAGAGATTCGAGCTGCTTGTCCATCATGGCTTCTGACTCTTTCTTGAGCGCCATGAAAGCATTGACCATGCGGCCGTAGATCGACTGATACTCGTCGCTCATCGCGAAGTCTGCATAGATATCCTCGCAGACATTGATCCAGGTCGTGTAGAGATCGCGCAGTGAATTGACCTCGAGGGGCGCATCCTTGTCGATGCCTGCAATGACTTTCTGGAACTCCTCGATCGATTCCTGTGCAACACGCGCGAAGGCCTTGTTGTATTCACTGGCAGCTTCCTGATAATCCAGCACGAGACGGGCGAGTTGCTGCATGCGCTCCTGGCTTTCCCTGGAATAACCGACCTGCGGCATGGAAAGCAGCTTGTGCATCTGTTCAAAGAGTTGTCCCTCGGGTTTCCGGGGATCGAAACCGTAAAAGGATGGCCACTCGATAGCATGCGGCATCATCTTGTGTGCCGTCTTGTGCCAGGATTCCATCGGCACTTCCCAGAAAGCCATGAAATCCTTCGCACCCTGTTTCGCCTGCTCACTCAGGGTTGCACCGCCCTCGTGGAGCTGGCGGTAGTTCTCCTTCATCTGGTCAAACCAGTGATTGAGGTGATCGTGGGTATGCCCCATCGGATGGGAGGAATTTGTGTAGCCTTCAGCCATGCTGAAAAAGCTCTTGCCCATCTCCATGAGCTTCTCATAGAGATCCGATGACAGATCAGGCGTCGAGGGTGCTGCCTGTTTCCACCATTTCTCCATGCCCTCGGCCCAGGCATTCGCCGGCGATGAGGCTTGCGGTGTCACGCCGGACGCCATCTGGGACCACTTGTTCAGAAACTGCTGTTGCGCCTGCATCCAGCTATCCAGCCAGGGATTGTTTTCAGCCATACCACTCCTCCCGTCATATTGATGATTTCAGAGCCTAGCACGCACTTTTGTGCAGTGCAACATTTTTGCTGGCCATGTCGCAATTATTTCATCTAAAAGAGGCAGATACACAAAGGAAATATCTGGCAATCATCAGGACGCGCGCCCGGCTTCCTGCTATAAAGACCGGATGTCTGAACTGCTGTTCACCTTGCCGATCCTGATGATCGCAGCCTTCGCGCATGGCGCACTCGGCTTCGGTTTTCCGCTCTTGTCGACCCCTCTGCTCGTACTGGGCATGGAGATTCGCAGCGCCATTCTGCTGACGCTGGTTCCGACAGTCACGATCAACCTCTTCAGCATTTTCTCGGAATCCCGCTGGAAAGAGGCGCTCTCGCGCTTCTGGCCGATCCCGACTTTCACCATCGTCGGCAGTTTCATCGGTACCCAGTTGCTGCTGACGACAGATCCCTCACCTTACCGGCTGTTACTGGCGCTTGTCGTCATCGGTTATCTGCTCAGTGACAGACTCCCGGGAACAAGGAAAGAGCGCCATGTGCCTGCCTGGGGGCTGGCCCTGTTCGGACTCACGCTCGGCCTGCTTGCAGGGGTTGTCAATGTCTTTGCACCACTCATCGTGATCTTCGCTCTCGAGACACGCATGAAGCCGGAACTCATGGTCGCAACATTCAATATCAGTTTCCTCACCAGCAAGACAGGCCAGATCGCCGGCTTCGTCTCGCAGGACGCCTTTCACGGTCCGGAGATCACATTCGCTTTGCTGACCCTGCCACTGGTAGTCGCGAGCCTGTGGATCGGAATCCGTCTCCGAAAGCGAATCGACGTCGAGAGTTACAAAAAGGCTCTGCGTTTCGTACTCTGGATCGTGGCCCTCTACCTCATCATCCAGTGGATCATGTCGACCATCTGATCACCCGATGGCGTTATCCTTTCAGGCGCGGTACACCAATAATGACTATTGAAGCCTGGCCTGTCGCGACCCGGGGACTATGACACCGGCGCCCGTTGGGTTTAAATAGTGTTCCATACGCATATCCGAAGCGCACTCCACGGAAAACACCATGACGACCATCGCCCGAGACGACTTCATCGACAGTATTGCCGACGCCCTGCAATTCATTTCCTACTACCACCCTGTCGACTACATTCGCGCGGTGACAGCCGCCTGGGAACGGGAAGAGTCGCCGGCTGCGAAAGACGCCATGGAACAGATCCTGCTCAACTCAAGGATGTCTGCAGAGGGGCATCGCCCCATCTGTCAGGATACCGGCAGCGTCGTCGTCTTCCTGAAGATCGGCATGGACGTCACCTGGGAATCCGACACGGACATCACTGCCATGGTCAACGAGGGTGTCCGCCACGCGTACCTGAATCCCGACAACGTGCTGCGAGCTTCGATGGTCAACGACCCGCTCGGTACTCGCACCAACACCGGCGACAACACACCCGCTATCATCCACATGGAACTGGTCCCGGGTGACAAGGTAGAGATCAAGCTCGCAGCCAAGGGTGGTGGCTCGGAGAACAAGTCACGCTTCACGGTACTCAACCCGAGCGGTTCACTCGTTGACTGGGTTGTCGAAACGGTGCCGACGCTCGGTGCCGGCTGGTGTCCGCCGGGCATGCTCGGGATAGGCGTTGGCGGTACGGCCGAAAAGGCGATGTTGCTGGCGAAGGAAGCACTCATGGAGCATATCGATATCCACGAGTTGCAGGCACGAGGTCCGTCCAACCGCAGGGAGGAATTGCGCCTGGAGATCTACGACAAGGTCAACGCGCTCGGCATCGGGGCCCAGGGGCTCGGCGGACTGACGACCGTGCTCGATGTCAAGATTAACGACTTCCCGACACACGCTGCCTCGCTCCCCGTTGCATTGATCCCGAATTGCGCAGCGACCCGCCATATCGAGTTCACGCTCGACGGATCCGGACCTGCCGTGTTGACACCGCCCAGCCCTTCCGACTGGCCAGACATCGAGTGGAAAGCCGACGAAAGCGCGATCCGCGCCAATCTCGACATCATCACGAAAGAGGAGATCGCCAGCTGGCAGCCGGGAGACCGCGTCCTTCTCTCCGGCAAGCTGCTGACAGGCAGGGATGCCGCCCACAAGAAAATCCAGGATCTCATCGACAACGGCCAGCCGTTACCGGACGGGGTGGACTTCAAGAACCGCTTTATCTACTACGTCGGCCCGGTCGATCCGGTTGGTGACGAAGTCGTCGGCCCGGCAGGGCCGACCACGGCCACACGCATGGACAAGTTCACAGAGATGATGCTCGACAGGACGGGACTCATCGGCATGATCGGCAAGGCCGAACGTGGTCCGGCAGCGCGCGAATCCATCAGGAAACATGGCGCCGTCTACCTCATGGCCGTCGGCGGTGCCGCCTACCTGGTCTCAAAGGCCATCAAGAGCTCGCGTCTCGTGGCTTTCGAAGAACTGGGCATGGAAGCGATCCGCGAATTCGTGATCGAGGATATGCCGGTCACGGTTGCCGTGGATGCTCGCGGCGACTCGGTGCACGAGAGCGGTCCGGCTGAGTGGCGCATCAGGATCAGCGAAATCCGTTAACGGACTGCCGAGATGCAGATCAGTTTCCGCGGTATCAGAATCACGATACTGCTGGTTATTCTCGCGATGGTTTCCCTGAGCACCTGGCTCGGTATCGCGCGCACCACGGACTGGGATCATCCTCTCCGGGTTGTCATCTAGCCGATCAGCGGCGATGACAGTCAACAGAGCCGCAACATCATCAGCCGTCTCGATGTCGCTGATTTCAATCCCGTCGTCGAATTCATACAACGCGAGTCAGCCCGTTACGGCGTTGCACTCGCTCGCCCGATGACCATCGATCTTGCTCCGGAAGTAACGACACCACCACCGCCAACTCCCGCCTGGGACGACAACCCGCTCTCCATTGCCTGGTGGAGTTTGAAAATGCGCTACTGGAGCTGGAGAACCGACACCTATCGCGGCCCGGAACCCGATATCCGGCTCTACGCCGAGTACCACAACTCCGGCGAGAATGGTGTGCTCGACACCTCTTTCGGGCTGCAAAAGAGCCGCATCAGCGTGATCCGGCAATTCACATCACGCAGGATGGCACGCAAAAACCGGGTCATCGTCGCCCATGAACTGCTGCACACGCTCGGCGCAAGTGACAAGTATGACCTCGGGACTCTTCCGGTCACCTGGCCCGAGGGCTACGCGGAAGCGGGCAAGTCACCACTCTACCCGCAGAAGAAGGCGGAGATCATGGGGGGACGCATTCCCGTGAGTGCTAGCGAATTCGTCATGCCCGCGTCGCTCGAGCAGTGCATTGTCGGACCTGAAACTGCCCTGGAGATCGGCTGGACCGACAACGCCTGACTTGCGAAGCGAAACTGTCCGGCTCTCTATTCGCAGTCCTCGCCAAGGACCACCGCATACTCCTCTTTCGACAGCTTGCCGTCACCATCCTTGTCGAGTTCGGCAAAACCCTCCT
>JASFFK010000143.1:0-6038 GCA_050124335.1 Chromatiales bacterium
CGCAGGCGAACTGGCCAAACTCCTGTCAGTGAACGGGGTTAGAGCATCAGACTGTAACTGACCGGACTGGAACCCCGCATTCGCGGGGTTCTTGCTATTAAAAGAAGAATCAAGCTCGACGTCACAATCCTCCGGTGCTTATGTTTTAATCACTGGTCACTGTTACCGCATAACCTATATGACATGACGCCTCATACTTCATGGGGCCAGCCACAATGATCACTACACGTGCAAGCGTCCTCATCAAGCGGCCGATCGAAACGGTTTACCGCTTCGTATCGGAAGATTTTTTCGAAAATTACCCCCGGTGGTCACCGGAAGTTGTTCAGCTCGAGCAGACCTCCGACGGACCGGTGCGCACCGGTACCACAGGCTGGCAGATCCGTCGTGACCGGGGTATCCGAAACGAGGCGAGGTTTCGGGTCAATGAATGTCTGCCTCTTCGCACGATCGAGTTTGTCAGCATCACCAGGCCGGATTTCAGTGTGCGCTACTCCTTCGAGACTGTTGATCGGGGTACTCGCCTGACCTTCAGTTTCGAACTCAAGCCCGAGCTCTACATGCGGCCTGCCCGACGGGCGCTGAAGGTTGCCTTTGACGTTGAGAGCAGGCGTGTTGTGGACAATATCAAGACGTTGCTGGAGACATCGCCATCCTTGCCGGTCGCCGGAGAAGATCGGGTATGAGCACGGTCCCTGCCAAAGCCGGCCGGGTGCTTGTATTCGGGGCGAGCGGGTATATAGGAACTCACCTGGTGCCGAGGCTTCTGGCGTCAGGCTTCCACGTACGGGCCAGCGCTCGCGATCCGTCGGTTCTGGAGGGACGCGGATGGGATGGTGTGGAAATTGCAAAAGCCGACGCACTCATGCCGCAGACCCTCGATGAGACGCTGGCTGACGTTGAGGTTGCCTACTACCTGGTGCACTCGATGTCTGCGGGCCATGGCTTTGCGCGCATCGACCGGGAAGCGGCAGATAATTTCCGCAAGGCCGCGGAACGCCAGGGCGTGCGCCGAATCGTCTACCTGGGAGGGTTGATACCCGATGAGCCGGGCTCGGAGCATCTGAGCTCACGTCGCGAAACCGGCGAATGTCTCCGTTCGGGCAAGGTGGCAGTTACCGAGATCAGGGCCGGCATGATCGTAGGACCGGGCTCGGCCGCCTTTGAAGTCATCCGCGACCTCGTCAACTATCTGCCGGTGATGATTACGCCGCGCTGGGTGCGCAGCCGTTCGACCCCGATCGGTCTGGATAATCTCCTGGAGTACATGATCTGCTTGCCTTACCTCGCCGGGACAGCAGGGCAGTGCTATGACGTGGGTGGTCCCGACATTCTGACTTACGAAACGATCATGCGTCAGTACGCGGAGCTCGTTGGCCGTCACCCTGTCATTATCCCGGTGCCTCTCTTGAGCCCGCGCCTCTCTTCCTGGTGGTTGCGACTGGTCACCTCGGTGCCAACAAACATCGCCCGTGCACTGATCGACGGACTGCGCCATGACGTGATCGCCGATGATGCAGTCGCCCGCCGGCTGGTTCCGCTTGAGCTGACCAGTTTCAGGGACTCTGCACAGGCGGCCCTGGATGCAGAGCGAAACGAACCTTGTCCGGCACGCTGGGTAGAGGGCTCCATTGCCTGTCGAAACTATAATCCCCGCTACTCCTTCTATGCCAGGCGGGCAAGCGGGAGCGCCATCACGAGGGCTCCTCTCGACGAGCTCTGGCGCCAGATAACTGCCATTGGCGGACGCAACGGCTATTACTACCTGAACTTCCTGTGGCATATCCGCGGCTTGATGGACCGCATGATCGGCGGACCGGGCTTGCGCAGGGGGAGACGCCATCCTGTCGAGCTGAAGGTCGGTGATACCGTCGATGCATGGCGGGTGATTGCTCTTGAGCCCGAACGCCGGCTGACCCTGCTGATGGAAATGAAATTGCCCGGTTCGGGCGTGCTGGAGTTTGACATTCAACCGGAACCGGGTGGCCACCGGATCACGGCGACCGCCTATTTTCATCCAGCCGGAATATGGGGGTTGCTCTACTGGTATCTGCTTTTCCCGGTGCATCTCGTTCTCTTCAAGGGACTCACGCGCGCCATTGCGAAGCGTGCAGAAATTGCAGCCTACGGGAGCGAAACCCGATAGCGGAAACTTCGGGTTATCCACACGCTCCACTTCAACATGTCATCGCTCCGGTTACATCGTCGATTTCAGCTCAGATGGCTGATTGGAATAATTTCATTCTCGTCTGGTATGCCCGCATGCTCTTGAGTGACGGGGGCAGCGTAGTGGACTTGCGAGGCAGGTCATGCGTGAGATGTCACAGTGTGAGGCAAAGTCATGCAAGTTGATCACAAGAATGTGAAAATAACGGCAATCAGAAAGATGGCGCATAAATTCCAATGAACAGAAGCATTCTTTTCATCCTCTCCGCTCCCTCCGGCGCCGGCAAGACCAGCCTGCTGCATGCCCTCATGAACGATGCCGAGGGTGTGGCGGTTTCTGTCTCGCACACGACGCGCAAGCAGCGTCCGGGGGAGGTCGATGGCCAGCATTATCATTTTGTCTCCGTTGAGGAGTTTCAGCGCATGATTGCCGATGATGCCTTCATCGAGCATGCGCAGGTCTTCGATAATTTCTACGGCACCTCGAAGGAGGCTGTCCGGCAGCAGCTCGACAGCGGGACGGATGTGATTCTCGAGATTGACTGGCAGGGTGCTCGCCAGGTCCGCAGGCTGTTTCCCGAGGCCGTCTCGGTCTTTATCGTGCCGCCGTCAGTCGATGCGCTCAGGGAAAGGCTCTCGAGTCGCGGGCAGGACAGCGAGGAAATTATCGAGCGGCGAATGAGTGACGCGCTTGCCGAGCTGTCCCACTACGACGAATACGATTACATCATCATCAACGACCAGTTCGAAAAGGCTCTGCAGGATCTGCACTGTGTGCTGCACGCGCAACACCTGACACGCGGCCAGCAGCGCGGACTGGTCTCGACTATCCGCTGACGGATATTCCGGCTTCCTCGAGCAGCTGTCTCAATCGTTTTGCATCGAAACCGAAGAGATGGCGCTCTCCGATAGTGATCACAGGCACACCGCGCGCACGCAGGCGCCTGAATTCGGCATAGGCAAGGTGGTTTGTTTCGATATCCATCTCGCGAAAGCCAACCTTCCATGACCTGAGCTGTCGGATGGCCTGCTTGCAGTGTGTGCAGTGTCGCGTTGTGTAGATCACCACGTTCGGTGTCTTACGCTTTGCCATGTCCCGTCAGTCGTTGCTCGGCCTCGGCGTATTTTTCCGCCGTCTTGCGGATGATCTCCCCGGGCAGGTCCGGGCCGGGAGCCGTCTTGTTCCAGTCCAGGGTCTCGAGATAGTCACGGACGAACTGCTTGTCGAAGCTCGGGGGACTGATGCCGGGCCGGTACTGGTCGGCGGGCCAGAAGCGCGATGAGTCGGGAGTCAGCACCTCGTCGATCAGGTAGAGTTCTCCTTCGTCATCGAGACCGAACTCGAACTTTGTATCAGCGATAATGATTCCGCGCTCCAGCGCGTAGGCTGCAGCCTCGTTGTAGATCTGCAGACTGTAGTCGCGCACCTTCGAGGCGATCTTTTCCCCCATGAGATCGACGCTTTTTTCATAGCTGATGTTTTCATCATGCTCGCCGGCCTCGGCCTTGGTTGACGGGGTGTAGATGGCTTCCGGCAAGCGGTCTGCCAGCTGCAGGCCTTCCGGCAACTTGATTCCGCAGACCGTACCTGTCTGCTGGTAATCCTTCCAGCCGGACCCGATCAGGTAACCACGCACAATCGCCTCGACGGGGAGTGGCCTGAGCTTCCTGACGATAAGCGCACGATCACCGAGCCTGCGGCGCTCGTCCTCGTCGGGTACGACATCGGAAAGCGGAATGTCGCTCAGGTGATTCGGCAGAATGTGTTGCATGCGCGTGAACCAGAAGTTCGCAACGCGAGTCAGCACTTCACCCTTGCCCGGGATCGGCTGCGGCATGACTACATCGAACGCGGAGAGCCGGTCTGTCGTGACAATGAGCAGATGATGTTCATCGATGTCATAGATATCACGAACCTTGCCGCGGTTCAGAAGTTTGAGGCCCGGCAGATCGGACTCGTATAGCGCTGGACTCATGCTGGTCGGCAGTATCAGGAAAACCATGGAGTATAGCAAAGAGCACGCCCTATTATGCGACGCCTACTTGGTTATAATGGAGCGGATGAAAAGCCCGGATCGACAAAAGCACTGGCGACTCCTGTACCGCGTGAAACCGACCGCAGGTGCGCTTGGTTCCCTGTGCGAGGAGAATTATCGCCTGCTGAGGCAGCTCGCTCCGGGACTCGACAAGATGCAGGGGCGCTTCCTTTCACAGCTCCCGCATCACCCGCCATTGATGATCGATATCATGCACGAAGGGCCGTTCACGATCCGTGTCAGGTTGACCCACCTGTTTCGCGTCATCGAGGATGGTCCGCTACACCCTGATCCCGATGTGACCATGAAACTCTACTCGGATACCGGCCAGGTCGAGGTTCTGGAGATCAAGAACCAGCAGCGCCTGCCTGTGCAGGGGCTCTACCGCACACCGGGTCTTCAGCAGAAATGGCAGGCAAACCTGTTTCTCGGAAACTGGCTAACCTACTGTTATAAAAAAGGATATTCATTCAAAAACGGTGCGGACGGAGAGCTCAGGGACCAGCTTCCGGAAAGTCTCGAAATCGCCTGAACATTTTTTGTCAAACAATACTTGACTATCGTGCTGGGTTTTTCGCATAATTACCTACCAGTTTAGTCAGAAATTGAGGATGTAGAAGCGATGAGACTTTCAACCAAAGGGCGTTATGCGGTAACGGCCATGCTTGATCTGGCACTGAATGGTGTCGATGGACCTGTAACCCTTGCCGACATTTCCGAAAATCAGGGGATTTCACTCTCCTACCTCGAACAGCTGTTTGCGTCGCTGCGCAGCAAAGGCCTGGTACGCGGCGTACGCGGACCTGGTGGGGGCTACTATCTCGGTCGTGAGGCTGACCAGATCACCATTGCCAACATCATCTGTGCGGTCGATGAATGGGTCGAGTTTACCCGCTGCCAGGGCAAGGAAAACTGCGTCGGTGGTCACCGTTGCATGACCCACTCGCTGTGGAACAGCCTGAGTGAAAAAATCTACGAGTTTCTCGAGGGAATCACGCTGGGTGACCTCATCGAAAACAGCGATGTTCTCGATGTCGCCGAGCGTCAGAAGAAGCAGAAAGAGTCGCTCAAGCTCGTCAGCTGAATTCACGAGGGACGTCCGGCACATCCTTCCCATCCGTTGGCCCGCACCCCGGTGCGGGCCTCTTCCTCGTGGTTCAGAGCGATATACCAGTCGCTGCCTGTAACAGGGTATGATGCTGGCTAATGGACCAGCAACTGACACAATCCTGCTCCCTTGCGTAAGCTTCTGAGGCGAATACCTCTCTCGCTGTTTGCCGCTTTTCTTGGCCTGGCAGCGGGCCTCGCCCTCTGGGAGATCATCGATGCGACCCAGAAAAACGCGGTTCGTGAACTCTATAACCAGCAACTCGAGGAGAACCTCCAGCAGCGTGCGCGTGAAACGCTGATTCACTTCGATCACTCGCTGAACAGCTACAAGACAGCCGCGCAGCTGCTTGCGAGCCACAGGCGTATCGCGAACTACCTGAATCCGCTTTACTGGTTTTCCGACGACCAGGAGCCGGTCATTGTCTACGAAACCGATCCGCCCCCGTGGCTGCCGGAGCCTTCGCGCTGGAAACCTCTGGTATCACCGAGCCACATTCTGCTGATGGATTCGCAGGGAGTCTTGCGCGAACTTTACCAGGCACAGCAAATTCCTCTGCCAGAAGGCCTTGTTGCCCAGCTTCCGGAATACCGTGCCACCCGCGAATCCGTTGTCCACCTCGCCACATTCAATGAACAGCCGTGGCTCCTTGCCTCGACGGTTGCCGAGGATGCTGCATACAACATCATGGGGACCCTCATGCTCGTCGTGCCCGTGGACGAGACGTT
>JASFFK010000144.1:0-6008 GCA_050124335.1 Chromatiales bacterium
GGTTCCTGGTCCATCTGCGTGATGCAGGCGGGAGTCAGCAACTCGATATCGGCATGCTGCTGCATGCGTTCCCAGAGGGACGCCTGGATGGTGCGGTTCTGGATGATGTGGCCGAGATCCGGTTCGCCGATGCTTGCGCTGTCGAAATGGATTTCACCGAGCCGCAGCTGATCCCAGACACGCATCTCACGGTAGGGTTGAATCCCGCGTTCGCGGATAGCGTCCCAGGCGCCGATATTCTCGAGCAGATTCTGCGAGGCATGGTTGATGGCCGAGACCCGCAGATCGATTTCATCCCGGGGCCACTCGAGCAGGGGCGACTGCCTTTCGACGACGCCGATGCGCAGGCGGTTGCCGGACAAAGCGCAGGCAATCGCGGCACCCACCATGCCTCCTCCCGCGATCAGGATGTCATAGTCCGTGCTACTCAATGGAGAGTCCTCGCGAGAGACGGGCGTGCGCATCCTTCAGGCCCATCGCGTGCCGGGCGATTCCGTGACGAATGCCCGGCAACAGGTCAGCGGCGATCAGGCCGATGTTGCGTCCCGTACTGACGATAGAGAGCGGGTTGCTGAAAAGGCGGGCGAGGGCGTCGGTGGCCAGTGCCATGTTGCGCTGGTCGGACTGGCGCTGGCTCGCATAGGCGTTGAGGGTTGTCTCTTGACCGGGGTCAGCCCCCGTCTTAATGGCATTGGCGACAACTTCGGCCAGTACGGCAACATCGCGTAACCCGAGATTGAAGCCCTGGCCGGAGATCGGGTGCAGTGTATGCGCGGCATTGCCAAGCAGTGCCACGCGCTGGCGTACCGACTCCCTGGCTGTGATCAGCGCCAGGGGATAGGCACTGCGGCGACCGGAACGTGTAAAGCGTCCGCAGCGGTAACCGAAGCGTTCCTGCAGCAGGTTGATGAAGTCACTGTCCTCGAGCGCAAGGATCTCCTCGCTCTCTCCCGTCGGTACTGTCAGTACGACGCCGAAGCGATTCTCTGTCATCGGCAGCAGCGCCAGTGGGCCGTCGGTCGTGAAACGCTCATAGGCGATATTGGCGTGCGGTTTCCCCGGGACCAGGTTGCTGACGATGGCGGTATGGCCATAGTCCCACTTGCGTACCTTGATACCGAGTCGCTCGCGGATCTGCGACTGGCCCCCGTCCGCTGCAACCAGCAGTTTTGTCCTGAGCTTGCGGGTGCCATCCTCTGCATCGATCGTGAGGGTGACGCCCTCATGGCCATTGTCCAGGTCGACGAGCAGGGCCGGGCAGAAAAAGTCGATGCCGGTTGTGCCAAAATGCGCGAGCAGCGCCTGCCCGAGGCTGCGTGCCAGCGTCACATAACCCAGCGCCGGAACCTGCTCCTCGGCGGCGTCGAGATGGGTGAAGCCGAATTTGCCGCGCTCCGAAACATGGATCTTCCTGATAGGAGTGGCTGAAGGTGCGATTGCATCCCAGAGACCGATGCCCTCGAAGATCAGGCGGCTGCCATGTGCCAGAGCGATTGCGCGATCGTCGAAGCTCGGTGGTGTGTCGGCTTGCGGCGGACTTGCCTCGATGACAGCAATGCGCGCGCCCGTGGGGGCGAGCGCCGAAGCCAGCGTGAGTCCGGCCAGCCCCCCTCCGGCGATGACGATGTCATAGTCATGGTTCATGCCATCAGTGCCTCGATCTCGTCGATCTCTTTCGGTGCATCCGAGGTCAGTACCTCGTGCCCGTCTTTCGTGACAAGGACATCGTCTTCAATCCTGATGCCGATACCCTGCCATTTTTTCGCCACGCCGCGCATGCCTTCGGGGATGTAGAGTCCCGGCTCCACGGTCAGCACCATGCCGGGTTCGAGCATGCGCCATGCCCCGTCAACCTTGTAATCCCCGACATCATGCACATCCATGCCGAGCCAGTGGCCGGTCTTGTGCATGTAAAATTTGTTATAGGCCTCCTTTTTAACGAGCCGGGCGGGTTGTCCCTTGAGCAGGCCAAGCTTGACCAGGCCGCGGGTCAGGACTTTCACGGCAGCCTCGTGCGGTGCATGCCAGCTGTTGCCCGGGCGAACGGCATCAATGGCGGCATGCTGCGCGTCCAGCACAAGCTGGTAGAGCTGACGCTGGGGTTCGGTGAACTGGCCATTGATCGGAAAGGTGCGCGTAATGTCCGAGGCGTAGCAGTCCAGTTCGCAGCCTGCATCGATCAGTACCAGATCACCGTCCCTGAGTTCGGCATTATTCTCGATGTAGTGCAGGACACAGGCGTTGTTGCCGCCACCGACGATCGACGGGTAGGCCTGGCGCGTGGCGCCCTTTTTGGCGCAGGCGTGTTCGAAATCCGCTTGCAGCTGGTACTCATGCATGCCTGGCCGGCAGGTCCGCATCAGTTGACCATGTGCAGCCGCCGAGATGCGGGCGGCCTTGCGCATGGTGGCGATTTCCGAACGGCTCTTGTAGAGCCGCATGTCATGCAGGTAGTGATCGAGCGCAAAAAACTCGAACGGCCCCTGAATGCCGGAGCGGGCGCGTGAGCGAACCTTTCCGATCCATTCCGACATGCGGTGGTCGAGATCCGGATCGCAACCCATGGCGTAGAAAACACGCTCGCACTGTTCCAGCATGCGCGGCAGGATGTCATCGAGGTCCTCGATCGGGAAGGAGTCGTCAGCGCCATAGTCGCGGATGGCACCTTCCTGCCCGGCACGGCGACCGTCCCACTGTTCGCGTTCGGGGTCACGCTGCCGGCAGAAGAGAATGTACTCTGCTGTTTTCCTGCCCGGTATGAGAACGGCAACTGCCTCGGGTTCGTTGAATCCCGTGAGGTAGTAAAAGTCGCTGTCGGGTCGAAACGGGTAGTGCACATCACGGTTGCGAACACGTTCGGGAGAGGTCGGCACGATGGCAATGGCATTCTTCCCCATCATCCGCATCAGCTGCGCCCTGCGGCGCTTGAATTCGGCTTTGGTCATCTTGGTAGCATATCCTGGTGGATGGTAATGACGGCCACCCGCATGTACTCTTCCAGTTCAGTCAGCGCTTCCAGTTCCTCCTCATCATCCTCGCTGACTGCGAGCGTGTCCAGCCGCGTGAATTCACCGAGGTCCTGCAGCGCTTCCTGTGCCTCCTGCGAGAGTTTTTTTTCGCTGTCACGGGCGCTGACACCAAAACCGTACATGAAGCCCTGACACCAGCTGACCAGCGCGGCTGCGCGGCTGGCAATGCCGGCGGATTCCGCCGGCAAGAACAGGCGGAAACCCAGTTCCATGTCACGCAACTGCTCGTTGATGACGGCGTGCATCTGTGTCAGCTCCGCCTTGCTTTCCCTGAATTCCGGGTCGTCGGCCTGCTTTTCCGGGAGCAGTTCCCGATTCATGAGTGCGAGTGACCGGTCGAAATCGCCGCAGATCAGCCCGGTGACGAGGCCATGGGCCTCGGCGGCCGGGATCTTCAGGCCGATGGCCTGTAAACGGTTCTCGATGGTCTCGTAGTCGATGGCTGCGGTCACGGTATCCTGGCCTGTCTGTCTGAACGGCTGTCTATTATGCCTGTGAGGATTGACCCGATCCATCATGCTCACTATAGTTGGCTGTGACCACATGTGGAAAGGCAGCAGTGATGGCAGATAAAGAATTAAAAATGCTTGAATCACGCGTCAATGAACTTGTCGATGCCTGTATGCATCTCAAGGAGGAAAACAAGACGCTGCGTGCAAGCCAGGAGACCCTCGTCAATGAGCGGGCGGCCCTGATCGAAAAAACTGAAATGGCCCGCAATCGTGTCGAGGCCATGATCAGTCGTCTCAAAGCCCTGGAAGAGCATTCGTGAGCAACAATCCCAAGCCGATTACCGTCAATATCCTTGGCGAGGAGTACATGATTGCGTGCGCCCCCGGCGAGGAAGATGCGCTGCGCAATTCCGCCGCACTGCTCGACAGCCGCATGAAGGAGATCCGCTCGAGCGGTAAGGTCATGAGCAATGAACGCATTGCCGTCATGGCCGCCCTGAACCTCTCTCACGAAGTGCTTGCCCTGCGCGACAAGGTCAGTACTGACGGCGACCAGCTTGCACGTCGTATCAAGTCGCTGCGCGAGAAGGTCGAGCTGGCGCTCAATCATACAAATCAGCTGGAACTTTAGGCAGAATCAGATATTATAGAAGTCAGGGCGTCTACTGCGGTGTTTGTGAACCAATCAGGTATTTCTTGAGCCTTGCAAAGACCCGGGGAGCCAACGACCAGTGTCCGGTGTGCATGTCCGTCTTCGAGCGGAAAGCCTAAAGCACTGCTCAGGCCCCCACTTGAACCTTGAGGTTCAAGGGCACGATTGGTAACGGCACTTGCGGTTTCGCCCTCACACCATGACATCTCCTGCTTCCATTCGAAAAGTCATCCGCAGCCGGAGAAAAGCACTTTCCGCGAAGGAAAACCGTTCACACGGCGAGTCTGTCAGCAGGCATCTTGCCGCTCTCGCGGTTTTTCGCAAGGCAAAACGAGTCGCGGCCTATCTTCCGGTCAACGGCGAGCTCGATACCGCACCCCTCATCGAACATCTGCTTCACGAACACAAGCGTCTCTATCTGCCGGTCCTGCATCCATTCAGGCACGGGCGGTTGCTCTTCTGTCACTGGGACGGCAGGCGCGGGCTCGTCAGGAACAGGTATGGCATCAGGGAACCGCGATGTACATCCCGAACTCTGGCGTCATCTGTCCGCAGGCTTGATGTCATTATCGTGCCGCTTGTTGCATTCGATGCCTCGCTCAATCGTATCGGCATGGGCGGTGGCTATTACGACAGGACATTCGGTCATGCGCGCTCTTTCAGGCGATGGAAGCGTCCCTTGCTGATCGGTGTTGCACACAGCTTCCAGCAGGTTGAAAAGATCATGCCATCTGCCTGGGATGTGCGGCTCGATGTCGTGATCACTGAAGAAGGCATTCACGTATAAACCGGCATCGGGATGACCCGGTGTCGGAGATCATTTTCTTCCCGGAAAATAATCTCCGACACCTCATGCTTCATCCTCTTTCAACCAGCATTGATTCACAGCCTTGTGCAAGGTTCGCGAAGATGCTCGAGATGGATGGCGGGCACCATCAGGCAGAGCGTTGTGTTCATCGACAAGGCATCTGTCAGCTTTCATGCAATGCAATCATGGCTGATCTGTTTTGCCTGTCTATCGACTGCTGAAAGCGATCAGGCGTCAGGCTGCATGATGGTTAAACACCCTGATCAGCAGGCAAGCTTTTAAAGATGAATTCATGATTGCACATGCAGTGATGGCTTAAAGATCTCTTGTGAGTGGTCATGTCTCTTTTCATAAAGACAAACATAACCAATAAAAAACTTGATTAATCATGTTGAACCTAACTACTATTCAGTAGTGCATCGTCACTGACATGTTTTGTTTTCATCCATCAAAGTTCAAAGGGGGCTGATATGGCAATCAAGAAGACAAAGAAGAAGTCTTCAAAGAAGGCAGCTGCCAAGAAGAAGGTAGCCGTCAAAAAGAAAGTAGCAGCAACCAAGAAGAAGGTTGCTAAAAAGAAAGTAGCCAAGAAAAAGGCAGCGGCCAAAAAGAAGGTTGCTAAAAAGAAAGTAGCCAAGAAAAAGGCAGCGGCCAAAAAGAAGGTTGCTAAAAAGAAAGTAGCCAAGAAAAAGGCAGCAGCCAAAAAGAAGGTTGCTAAAAAGAAAGTAGCCAAGAAAAAGGTCGCAGCTAAAAAGAAAGTAGCCAAGAAAAAGGTCGCAAAAAAGAAAGCTGCGAAGAAAAAGGCTGCACGCAAGAAGAGTTAATCTTCATTACTTGATCCATAAATAAACAGGGCCCTTCGCGGGCCCTGTTTTTTCGTGGCGTGATGGATCACATCAGGTTTTATTCGGTGCCGCGAAGAAATGGTAGGCGGGATTGTCCGTCTCTTCCCAGTAACGGTATCCAAGCTTGTCCATCTGCGATGTGAAGTCACGTTTGTCTTCATCCGGTAACTGGATGCCGATCAATACCCTGCCGTAGGCTGCGCCGTGATTGCGGTAGTGAAA
>JASFFK010000145.1:0-5948 GCA_050124335.1 Chromatiales bacterium
TCTTCCGTGGAAGCAGGCTCTGCGGTATCGGCCGTGGCGACAGCAGGAAGCAGCAGCTCGATCACCTTCTTTTGCGGCGGATAGCAAACACCCTGCTCGGCACACCCCTGGTAACCGGCTCGCAGCGAGACAGCGGCCTCAGCGGCAACAGGGCGCTTGAGCGGAATCTCCGCCCGAACCGTCCCGTGGTAGACAGGGATGTTGCCCTCAGTGCCATCGGGTTTCAGGCCCCACTTGATCTCGGGCTCGGGCAGACTGTAGTCGCCAAGCGCAGCATCACCCTCGAGTGAGAGCGTGATCTTGTCTGCGTACATGTAGACATCATCAGCCACACTCCAGATCGCCTGCAGCTTGCGTCCGTCGAGGACGATGGCCTCGAACTGCATCGCCTGGTCTGCCGGCAGAATGTCGTCCTCGAAACCGAGACCGAGATCACCCGAGAGGCTTTGCAGACCACCGGGTTTGCCGGTGCCAAGAGCAGGGGCTTCGGGTGCCGCGCTCACTGCCGCGGGAGCGGAGGCCAGTTCCAGAGTGTAGGTCTTCTTCTGTGGCGGATAGCAGAGTCCCTTCTCGGCACATCCCTGGTAGCGCACGAGGATATCGGCCGCGCCGGAACCGCTTTTCACGGGGATGGAGACACTCACCTCGTTGAAGTAGACCTCGACCTCCCCCTCTTCGCCATTCGGCTTGATACCATGGTGCATTTCCGCGGGTGGAAATCCCGGCTCCCCGAGTGTGACTTCAGGAGTCTGGCTCTCGAAGCGGAATTTTTCCTTGTAGAGGTAATATCCCTCGGCAATCTCCCACGAAGCCGTGATGGTATTGCCGTCGGCTGTGACGGTCGGCTTGAAGGCCTCGTCCGGCATGAGGAAATCATCATCGAACGCAAACAGCGCCGGTGCTGCGAGCAGCAGGATCAGGAAAGTCAGGAATCTTCCAGGCATTGGTCAATCCACTCCAGGTAGGGTTGATGTCCCGCTTCAACAGGAACCGCCAGTATTTCGGGCACCTCGTAAGGGTGCAGGTTGCTGATTGTATCCTCTAGAGCACCGAAATGGGCAGTATCGCTCTTGATCAGCAACAGAATTTCATTCTCACGCTCGATTTTGCCCTGCCAGCGGTAAACGGACTCCACTCCGTGCAGAATGTTGACACAGGCGGCCTGGCCACGTTCCACGAGCGCCATGGCCAGCTTTTCCGCAACCAGGCGATCGGGGCAAGTACAGTAAATCAGCAGTTTCATGTTTTATTGGACCCTGTCTGCGTTGGCAAATTGCATCCGGCATCAACACAGGTTGAACGACATGCCGAGCATCACCATATAATGTCGTGAAGTCACTCCCGAAACCATATTCCGCCCGGACAGCCAATCCTATGCCTTTCTTACTGATTTTTCTGATCATTTTCGTTTTCATCCCGCTGACAGAGCTGTACGTCATCATCGAGGTCGGTGACCAGATCGGGGCCTTCGCGACCATCTGGCTCGTGGTACTGACAGCCGTCATCGGTGGCTGGCTCGTGCGCAAACAGGGCATGGGCATCCTTTTTCGTATCCGCCAGCAGATGGAACAGGGCGAAGCCCCGGCGATCGAGATGCTCGAGGGCGCACTGCTCGCGGTCATGGGTATCCTGCTCCTTCTGCCGGGTTTCATCACCGACGCCCTCGGCTTCCTGTTACTGATCCCGCCACTGCGCCGTTTCCTGGTCCTTGAATTCCTCAAGCGCAGCGGCACCATGACGCATGCTGATGTCACGATCGTGCGCAAGGATTCCGGCTCAAGAAAACGCATCGATGTCATCGAGGGGGAATTCCGGCGCGAAGACGAGGGATTCCGGCACAAACCTGACTGAACTTCGTTTATCGCCCGGAAACCCTTTTTCAGGATCCGCATGGCAGGTCAGCAACACAAGCTGTCAACGGGTATGCGCGGCTCTCCGTGCCGACGATACTGGACAGGATTGGAAACCCGAATGCAGTAAAAGCAGCCCTGTCAGGACTCCTCATTGCTGCCTTGCGCAGCAGCTCCGGGGAAGCGACATTCCTCGCGTTCCTGATGAATGGACTTCAGGAAAATCGGGAAGACTCCCTTCTGATCTTCGTGTTGTTTGTGTTCTTCGTGGTGAAAAACCGATTCAGTCGTACACCCTGATCTTCTGCGCCGGAGCGATGGTCTCCTTGTAGGCGTGCCAGGTCGCATGGCCGATCCATGGCAGGATGACAGCCAGGCCGATGAAGGCCGTTGCGAAACCGACCAGGACGAGGCCAACGATCAGCACAGACCAGAGGACCATTGCCGGGATATTGCTGCGCACCGCATTGACACTCGTCAGCGCGCTCGTGATGGCATCGGTATTCCGGTCAAGCATCATCGGCAGTGAAAAGGCGCTGGCCACGAACACCAGCCCCGCAAAGACGGCACCGACTGCGCTGCCGACACCGAGGAATTGCACCCACTCCATGAGCCCGGTGTCACCGCTGATCGGGAAGAAGACATGCACCATGGAAGCCGCACGTGCCCAGACGAGAAAGATGACCAGGAGGATCAGTGCAAACAGCAGTTCGTTGCGCATCTGCCCCCCGCTCTCCCTGATGCAGTAGCCAAACTGCGGCACAAGGCCTTTCTCGAGCTGGCGGCTGATCGAATAGGGTCCGAACGCCAGCGCGGGACCGAGCAGGATGATGCCGATACCGATCGTGAAGAGCGCCATGCTGTTTCCTTCGCCCCATGCCAGCCAGGTCAACAGGAAGCAGAGCAGCGTGACAACGAGGCCATAGAGCAGGCTGAGCCTGGGTGCGCGCCTGAGATCCTGCCAGCCAAGCCTCAGCCAGCGCAATGGTGCTGTCGCTTCGAGCCTGTTGCAGGGATGAAAAAGAGGATCGATCTCGCGAACTTTTCGCGACTCTTCGTCCAGAGCCTTGGGCTGCTCCATGATGCTGTCCCTCCCGAGATGATGGAATGGCGGTTGTCTGCGCAACCTTTTGTTCTGACTGACTGTATAAGCTGGCATCCATTTACGCAATGTGCAGCGCATCAATCAGCAATTGCTGATTGTCACTGACAGGGGGCAAGAAGTATGAAAACGGGACAGCCGTCGCAAAACCCGGGGGGCCTTCCCTGACAGGAATGCCCGGCCGAAGGCCGGGCATTTGCAGGGTGTCGGGAATCGCTGCGCCGGGGCACGCGAGATTTCGGGATTCAGAACACCAGGTTCATCATGACGATCGTGACGACCAGGAAAATGATGGTCATGATGCCGCCTGCACGCATGAAATCGGCAACCCTATACCCTCCGGGCCCCATGATGAGCGCGTTGACCTGATGCGTCGGGATCAGGAAAGAGTTGGACGTGGCAATCGCCACGGTCAGCGCGAACACCGCGGGGTTTGCGCCTGCGCCAATCGCGATGTTGACGGCAAGCGGCACGAGCAATACCGTCGCACCGACATTCGACATCACGAGCGTGAAAAAGGTGGCCAGAACGGCAATCGATGCCTGGATGACCCAGACAGGCATATCGCCCACGACCGAGAGTACCTGCTCTGCAATCCACTTCGCCGTGCCTGTGGTCTCGACGGCAAGACCCAGCGGGATGAGTGAGGCGAGCAGGAAGACCGTTTTCCAGCTCACCGATTCATAGGCTTCTTCTATCTTCAAGACCCCCGTCAGGACCATACCCATGGCGCCTGTGAGCAGCGCCACGGAGAGACGAATGTCGGTAAAAAGCACCATGAAGAGCGCGATGCCGAAAAAGATGGCAGCTGGCAGAATCTTGTTAGGGCGCAACTGCTCCTCGCGCGGGTATTCGGTCGTGACGACAACGAAATCGCGATCCTTCTCGATGCGCTCCAGCGCATTCCATGCTGTGTGGACTACAAGGGTGTCACCCGCCTGGAAAGGCATGTTGCGAATATCCTCGCCTTCGCGCAGGGTCTCGCCATTGCGATGCAGGCCGATCATGGCAAGGCCGTAGGTCTTGCGCATCCAGACATCACGCGCACTTTTACCGATGAGTTTCGAGCCGGGAGGGATAACCACCTCGGCAATACCGGACTTGGCCGGGGAGAGCGACTCCGTGAAGGTGCGCAGCTGGTCGCGCATCCTGAGATCGTACTTCTCGACAAAATACTGGAGGTCGTTCGGGTCGGCAACGACACCAAGGACCATCCCCGCTGCGAATTCGACATCACGAGCAATGGTTCCGGGTCCGACACGGGTCTCTTCGCCGGGTCGCTTGGTGGCGATGATACGAATGCGGTAGGAGGTCTCGACATCATCAAGATTCTTCCCGACAAGTTCGCTGCCGTCGGTCACGATCACTTCATTGATAGCGTAGTTCACACCATAGACATCATGAAAGTAGGCCATGGGATCCGTACCGACAGTACTGCTCTCGCTCTTGGTCTTGGGCAGCACGAAACGACCGGCCAGTACGAAATAGACGATGCCTGCAGCGATCAGGACGACGCCAACCGGGGTCACGGAAAAAAGCCCCCAGGTTTCCATCTGCTGGTCCGCGGGCAATGCCTTGTTGGATGTCAGGATCAGGTCGTTGAGCAGGATCAACGGGCTTGAACCCACCATGGTCACGGTTCCGCCGAGAATCGCCGTGAAACCCATCGGCATCAGGAGACGGGACATGGGCAGACCGGAACGCGCAGAAATCCGGGATACCACAGGCAGGAAGAGTGCAGCGGCACCCACGTTCTGCATGAAGGAGGAGATAAAGCCAACGGTCGCCGAGATGATCGGAATGATCCGCGATTCGGTCGTGCCCCCGATTTTCAGGATAAAGGCTGCAACACGGCTCATGATGCCGGTCTTGTCGAGGCCGGCACCAATGATCATCACGGCAATGATGGAGATGACTGCGTTGGAAGCGAACCCGTCGAAGAGATGGGTATTGTCGACGAGTCCCTGCTCGAGTCCCATCACCGGCGCAAAAAGAGAGGTCAGCCCCAGCAATACCATGATGGTCGCTGCGGCGACATCAACGCCGACGACTTCGAATGCAAAGAGATAGATCGTCAGGACGAGTATGGCACTGACCCAGGCAATTTCGACCGTCGGGACGATTGTGGCGAGATAGGCAGCCAGGATGGTGAAGATGACTGCAGCAATCACCTGCTTGCGATTCAGGAAACCCATGCTGGACGTAGTCGATTCTTCGTCGGCGAGTGTGTTCATATTGTTACTATCGTGGCCAGGCGACATCCCCGCGAAGGATATGCCCTCATTAACTTGTTCTACTGTTTTGATCAGGCTGACCTGGTCACCGGTTGCTTGTCGCACCTCTCCTCGATCATCACGAGCGGAACCTGCATGCGAATCGCGCGCGCGGGAATCAACTCCTCTGCGAGACGCCTCGCAAGAGGATCATGCGGCATGGCAACCAGGAAGATCAGCGATGGCGTCTTCCCGAGGTAGTCAGCAATCCCCGCAACCGCATCCACATCCAGCATGGTCGTCCTGTAACGCACCCCGGCATCTGCAAGACGCTTCTCCAGCCCGGCAAGTTTCCCGGTATCGACAACCCCGTGGACCAGCAGGTCAACAGTCACTGTATTCTGGCGAGCGCAGGTCTCGATCACATAGTCGAGCGGCGCACCTTTTCCCCTGCCATCCGTCAGCAGGGCAATCTGCCTGGGAGCCGGGACAGGAATGACCTGCGAGACGGGTTGCGTTGCAACCGAGCCCGATTCTGCATATCCCACGATGCCCGCTTTCTGATGTGGCGTCAGATACTCCGCGGCATGCTGGTGACCCAGCGCCGTGAGCATACGCTTGATATCTCTGGTCAGTCGTTTCATTGCTAATTATATCCGAATATTCAGGAAAACTGTTGCTTTCATTGCAACCTTCATGCCAACGCCAGAGATACGTTAAGCTATTGTTTTCAATCCTTTTGACCTGGAGCGGGAAACCAGAGGGCTGTTGCAATAAGCAACG
>JASFFK010000146.1:0-5941 GCA_050124335.1 Chromatiales bacterium
TGGCGGGCTACACGCTCGGCGGCGCCGACCTGCTGCGCCGCGCCATGGGCAAGAAGAAGCCCGAGGAGATGGCCAAGCAGCGGGAGATCTTTCTCAAGGGCGCGCTCGAGCGCGGTGTCGAGGAGGTGACGGCGACCTACATCTTCGATCTCATGGAGAAGTTCGCGGGCTACGGCTTCAACAAGTCACACTCGGCCGCCTATGCGCTGGTCTCCTACCAGACGCTGTGGCTCAAGACCCACTACCCGGCAGCCTTCATGGCGGCCGTGCTGTCGGCGGACATGGACAACACCGACAAGGTCGTGCACCTCATCAAGGAGTGCAGGGCGATGGAGCTTGAGATCCTGCCGCCCGACATCAACCGCTCGGAGTACCGCTTCACCATCAGTGATACCGACGCGATCATCTACGGCCTCGGCGCCGTCAAGGGTGTCGGTGAATCGGCTATCGAGGAGCTCGTGCGCGAGCGCAATGCCAGTGGTCCCTATGCGGACCTCGTCGATCTCTGCTGCCGCATCGACCTCAGGAAGGTCAATCGTCGTGTCTTCGAGGCGCTGATCCGCGCCGGCACACTGGATACCTTCGGCGAGAACCGTGCAACCCTGATGGCGCAGGTGCCGATGGCACTGAAAATCGCCGAGCAGCAGAACGCCATGGCGGAGGCGGGGCAAAACGATCTCTTTGCCATGGATGCCGTCGAGACCCGGCCCGTCACTGTCGATACTTCCGTGCTGCCGCAGCGCGATGCCTGGACCGACGACCTGCGCCTGCAGGGCGAGCTCGAGACACTCGGTCTCTTCCTGACAGGCCACCCGATCGACCGCTACGAGAGCGATCTCAATGCACTTGGCGTCACGCGCCTGTCGGCCTTGCAGGAGATGAAAGTCTCGAAGGAGCGCGGCAAGCAGGAGAAGATCCGCGTGGCGGGGCGCGTCGAGATGGTTGCGCGCCGCGAGACCCAGCGCGGCCCCATGGCAACCGTGCTACTCGATGACAAGACGGCGTCAGTCGATATTCCCTTCTTCAGCGATGCGCTCGAGAAGAACATCGATTACCTCGCGACCGGCAACATGCTGCTGATCGAGGGAGGCGTCTCCTACGACTCCTACCGTGACTCGACAAGCCTGCGCGGCTACAGCGCGCTGACCATCGAGGAGGCACGCATTCTGTATGCGACCAGCATGGTGCTGACCATCGATCACCGTAACTTGCCCCATACCGATGTGGAGCAGCTCATGGAGGATCTCATGCAACAGTTGCAGCCCTACGCCGGTGGCAACTGCCGCGTCATCCTCGAGTACATCAGCCACAGTTACGAAGGCCGCATGGTCCTCGGCGAGCAGTGGAAAGTCACGCCACGCGACAGCCTGCTGTTACAACTGCAGCAGGTTTTTGGTGACGCTACGGTCGCACTCTTTTATCATCCGGTGCAAAATACCAGCGCCGTCAAAACTGCGGTATGATTCCCACCCATGAATCTTGATTTTCTGGATTTCGAACAACCGATTGCCGAACTCGAGGCCAAGATCGACGAGCTGCGCCACGTCGGGTCGGATGCCGAAATCAACATCCAGGATGAGCTTGCCACGCTCGAGAACAAGAGCCGCGATCTCACCGAGTCCATCTTCAGCAATCTCAAGCCCTGGCAGATCTCGCAGGTCGCGCGTCACCCGCTGCGTCCCTATTTCCTCGACTATGTGAAGCGCATCTTCGATGACTTCGAGGAGATGCACGGCGACCGCGCCTACGCCGACGACCAGGCAATCGTCAGTGGTATCGCGCGACTCGAGGGCATGCCTGTTGCAATCATCGGCCACCAGAAAGGGCGCGACACCAAGGAGAAGCTGCACCGCAACTTCGGCATGCCGCGTCCCGAGGGTTACCGCAAGGCGCTGCGCATCATGGAGACGGCCGAGCGTTTCAAACTGCCGATCCTGACCTTCATCGACACGCCCGGCGCCTATCCCGGTGTCGGTGCCGAGGAACGCGGCCAGAGCGAGGCGATTGCGCGTAACCTGCGCGAGATGTCCATCCTCAAGACCCCCATCATCAGCACCGTGATCGGCGAGGGCGGTTCCGGTGGCGCGCTGGCCATCGGTGTCTGCGACCGCCTGCTGATGCTCAAGTACAGCACCTACTCGGTCATCTCGCCCGAGGGGTGTGCCTCCATTCTCTGGAAGGATGCCGAGAAAGCACCGCTGGCCGCCGAGGCCATGGCCATCACCTCCGACCGTCTGCACGAGCTGCGCCTGTGCGACCGCATCGTGCCCGAGCCGCTCGGTGGCGCGCACCGCAATCCCGAGAAGATGGCTGGCCTGCTCAAGGGCATCCTTGTTGAGGAGCTGACGCGCATCCTCAACATCCCGATCGAGGATGTACTCGACCAGCGCTACCACCGCCTCATGAGCATCGGCCGCTTCGACGAGAGCGGATGATTTCAGCCGACGAGCTGTTGCCGCAGCTCCAGCGGCTGAACAAGGACAACCGCTGCCTCGTCGGCTACTCCGGCGGTCTCGATTCCACCGTCCTCCTGCACCTGCTGGCCGGCCTGCGCGAGCAGTTCGATGCGCCACTCGTCGCCATCCATATCAACCACGGTCTGCAACCCGAAGCTGATGTCTGGCAGCAGCACTGTGCTGACGTCTGTGAACAACTCGGTATTCCGCTGCAGGCACTCCGCGTCGAGGTCGATCGCGATGCATCGAGCCTCGAGGCAGTCGCGCGCGAGGCGCGCCATGCCGCCTTTGCTGAGAGCATGCAGCCCGGTGACCTGCTGGTCACGGCGCATCATCGCAACGACCAGGCCGAGACGCTGCTGCTGAACCTCATGCGCGGCAGCGGCCTGCACGGGCTGGCTGCCATGCCGCCAGTGCGTGACTTCCATCCGGGCAAGCTGTGGCGCCCGCTGCTGCATCTCAGTCGCGAACAGCTCGAGGCCTATGCAAGCGAAGAGGGACTCACCTCGATCGAGGACCCCTCCAATGCCGACATCGAATTCGACCGCAACTTCCTGCGCAAACGCGTGATTCCGCTGCTGGAAGAGCGCTGGCCGGTTGCCGCCTCCAAGATCGCGCGCAGTGCCGAGCTCGTTGCCGAGTCGGTTGCCCTGCTCGACGAAGAGGCCGACAAGCGCCTGCGGCCCCTCGCAACCAAACCCCGCAGGCTCGATCTCGGTGGTTTCCTGCAGGAACCCGATGCCTGGCGACTGCCACTGCTGCGCCACTGGTTGCGTGCAGCCGGTGCGCCATCCCTGCCTGCCAGCCAGCTCATTGAACTCCTGCGCCAGCTCGAGAGTGCTGCCGACGACCGCCAGCCGGCCGTCGAGTGGCACGGCTGGTCTATCCGCCGCTACGACGGCAAGCTCTGGCTCGGCCAGGAACTGCCGGAGATCGACACTGGCTACAGCGCAGAGTGGAATTGCAATGAACCGCTCGTGTTGCCTGCCAGCCTTGGCAGCATGACCTTCGAGGAGGGGGAGCGGCGACCGCTGCAGGTCCGCTTTCGCCGCGAGGGCGACAGCCTCCGCTACAAGGGGCACACCAAATCGCTCAAGGCGGTCATGCAGGAACTCGGGATTCCGCCCTGGCTGCGTGACCGCGTGCCACTCCTGATCGATCAAGATCGCATCGTCGCCATTGCCGATCGCCGCTATGCCGACGAGGCCGCGCTGTGGCTGCTATGGCACGACTCTCCCGGGGATTTTCATCCTTGACACAGGCACGGCGAATCCCCATAATTCGCACCTCTTTACGGGGCTATAGCTCAGCTGGGAGAGCGCAACACTGGCAGTGTTGAGGTCGGCGGTTCGATCCCGCCTAGCTCCACCAGGATTCACGTGAACAGGCTTGATTCCGGAGGCAAAGTCAGTAAAATGCACCGCTTCGGAGTCATCGCCACGGTAGCCGGAATCCTGCTGATCATCGCAGGTTTGGTGATCGGATTCGGGCTGTTGATGCTGGACAAGGATGATCTGGCAATATTCTTTTTAGGGATGATCCCGGTCGGTTTCGTCATCACCCTCACAGGTGTCACGACAACGCAACTGAGCCGGCCGGACAACTAGTTTTGTCCCCTTCGTCTAGAGGCCTAGGACACCGCCCTTTCACGGCGGTAACAGGGGTTCGACTCCCCTAGGGGACGCCATACAAAACCCGCTTCACAGAGATGTGACGCGGGTTTTTTTTGTCTTCCTTCCGTCATTCCCGCGAAGGCGGGAATCCATGCCCCAGTTGTCGGAGATAATTTCTCTGATACCGATACCTTTGAACCGAATCGTTGTTGTCACAAGGAAGCCAAGGCCAGAAAACTGTCATCGCGAACCCTGCGAAGCAGGGTGTGGCGATCTCATTCTCAAATGATTCCCCCGCACCCGTAGGAGCCCGCACCGCGGGCGATGTCTTCTCTAGGTCGCCCTTCAGTGCGACGTGGCGATCTCTATACAGAAAACACCATCACAAACAAGATTGCCACAGTCGCTGCGCTCCTTCGCAACGACAACTTTCGGATATCTGCAGGAGCCCACCCCGTGGGCGAGTGATCGCCGAGTGGGCTCGGCTCCTGCAAATGTCTTTTTTCGTCATCACGAGGAGGCCGCAGGCCGACGTGGTGATCCCTCACCCAGAAAAGGCGTCATCGCGAACCTCGCGTAGCGAGGTGTGGCGATCTCATTCTCAAATGATTTCCCCGCACCCGCAGGAGCCCGCACTGCGGGCGAATGTCTTCTGTAGGTCGCCCTTCAGTGCGACGTGGCGATCTCAATACAGAAAACACCATCACAAACAAGATTGCCACAGTCGCTGCGCTCCTTCGCAATGACAAGTTCCGGATATCCCTAGGAGCCCGCACTGCGGGCGCATGTCTTCTGTAGGTCGCCCTTCAGTGCGACGTGGCGATCTCAACGCAAAACTTCCACGTCATTCCCGCGAAGGCGGGAATCCAGTTTCACCGAAGACGACAATCTCATCACCAGGAGGCGACAACTGTCGCGGTGATCTGGATTTGTATTACTCCTCACCTGCACGGTGCCTCCCATCCCGTGCGGAGAATAACGGCCATATTCTCCGCAAATAAAACGGAGAATATGCTTGCTCATGCGGAGAATGGAGGTCATTATATCCGCATAAAATGCGGAGATAATAAGATGTACTTATGGAAAAAACCTGACTGGCCTGCGTTCACGTGGGATGAAAAGAGACTTACCAGGCTGGTGGCAGAGGTATCTCGTGAGCAAGGGCGACTGCTCGGGAAAATGGAAGCGCTGGGCTTTGAACTGCGCAACGAAGCACACCTTCAGACCCTCACAGAAGATGTTGTGAAATCGAGTGAAATCGAGGGTGAAAAGCTTGAGCGTGAGCAGGTCAGATCATCAATCGCGCGGCGGATGGGTATGGATGCCGGTGGTCTCGTGCCGGCTGACCGCAATGTCGAAGGCGTCGTTGAATTGATGCTGGACGCCACCGGTAATTATGCAGATCCCCTGACCGAAGAGCGCCTGTTTGCCTGGCATGCCTCGCTATTTCCTACTGGACGAAGCGGTATGACCAGGATCCGGGTCGGTAGCTGGCGCGATGACAGCAGTGGCCCCATGCAAGTTGTTTCCGGGCCAGTTGGCCGCGAAAAGGTGCACTATGAGGCACCCCCTGCCGAACGGTTACCTGATGAAATGGCGAAGTTCCTGCGCTGGTTTGAACAACCGGGAGATATGGACTCCCTTCTGATAGCGGGACTGGCACATCTATGGTTTGTCACCATACATCCCTTCGACGACGGTAATGGCCGGATTGCTCGCGCGATTGCGGATATGGCGCTGGCCCGTTCCGAGAAAACAGGTCAGCGCTTCTACAGCATGTCGGCGCAAATTCGCCGGGAACACAAGAGTTATTACAAGACGCTGGAAAGGACACAAAAGGATGATCTTGATATCACTGGATGGCAGGAGTGG
>JASFFK010000147.1:0-5905 GCA_050124335.1 Chromatiales bacterium
CGACAGGCTGGTTGCCTACCTCGAGCAGCACGCTGACGCACTCGATGAAGACAGCAAGCGGCGCCTCTACACCAACCCGCTGCGCGTGCTGGATACGAAGAATCCTGACATGCAGCCCGTCGTCGCAGAAGCGCCCTCCCTGATGGAGGACCTCGGCGAGGAGTCGCTTGCTCACTTCGAACAGCTGCGCAGCGGTCTCGACAAGGCGGGGATTCCGTATGTCCTGAACGAGCGCCTTGTCAGGGGGCTCGATTATTACGCGCGCACCGTTTTTGAGTGGGTGACCGATCGCCTGGGCGCACAGGGTACAATCTGTGCTGGCGGACGGTATGATGGTCTTGTCGAGCAACTCGGGGGCAAGCCTGCCTGCGGTATCGGCTTTGGCATGGGCATCGAGCGCGTCATCGCCCTGCTGCAGGAGCAGGGAATGACAGAAAGCCCGGATACTGCGGATCTGTACTTTGTGACTGCCAGCAGCACCACGATCGATGCCCAGTGTGTCGCTGCGCACTTGCGCGAAGCCCTGCCGGGCATACGCCTGCTCGTGAACTGCGGCGGCGGTGGCTTCAAGTCGCAGTTCAAGAAAGCCGACAAGAGTGGCGCGCGCCTTGCGCTGATCCTCGGTGAGGATGAAAGAGACAAGGGTGTTGTCGCACTCAAGCCCCTCCGTGAAGGGGGAGAACAGCAGGAACTGCCGATCGAGCAACTGCCGGATTACATTAAAGGGGTACTCGAATGAGTGATCATTTGACTGATGAAGAACAGGTCGAGAAGGTCAAGGCCTGGCTGAAGGAAAACGGCATGTCCATCGTTGCCGGCGTCGTCATCGGCCTCGGGGGCATCTTTGGCTGGCAATTCTGGGACAGCTATCAGGCAAACAGGGCAGCCGAGGGCGCGGAAGCCTACGATCGTTTCGTGCAGGTCGCACAGCAATCAGAGCCGGATAAAACAGCCGAGGAGGTCGACAGGCTCGACGAATCGTTCGCAAAGACCGCCTACAGCCACTTTGCTGCACTCGAACTGGCTCGGCAGCAGGCTGAAGCAGGTGAACTGGATGCAGCGAGAGCGACCCTGGAGAAGACAAGGGCGGACATCCGGGATGGCGCCATGCAAGCGGTGATTGATTTGCGCCTGGCGCGCTTGCTCATGTCTCAGGGCGAGCTCGACGAGGCAGGCGCGATGATCGGCAAGCTTGATGCAGGTGCCTTTGCTGCAGAAGCGGCCAGCCTGCGCGGCCAGATTGCCTGGATGCAGGGCAAAAACGAGGAAGCCCGAGCGGCTCTCGAGGAAGCCAGGGCACTGGGCAGCAGTGACGAGATTGTTAACTATCTGCTCACGGAACTGCAGGAACAGACATGAAGAAACTGCTTGCCCTTCCTGCCGCAGCGATCCTGCTGACATCCGGTTGCAGCTGGTTTTCCCGCGAGGAACCTGCAGTTGATATCTCGGAGCTGACCGAGCTTGCCAGCCCGCTGGCAAGCAGGATCAACTGGAGCACGGATGTCGGTGAAGGCGCGGATGAGGAGGGTGTGGAACTCGTTGTCTCGCTCGATGGTTCGGTTGTCTATGTCGCCAATTTCGGGGGCAGTATCCTCGCGATCAACAGCCTCTCGGGTTCGACGATCTGGAGCAAGGATACCGGGGTTGACCTTGCCGGTGGTCCCGGTGCGGGAAATGGTCTGGTCCTCGCCGGCTCGACGGAGGGCGAAATTATTGCCCTCAGCCAGTCCAATGGCGCCGAGAACTGGCGTTCGAGTGTTTCAACGGAGGTGACCTCGGTACCGGCCACAGGCAATGGTATCGTCGCTGTGCACACCAATGACGGCAAGATCGTCGGTTTCGATTCTGCCACGGGAGAGCAGCGCTGGCTGTTCCACCGCTCGCCTCCGGTATTGAGCCTCCGTGGTTCTGGCATGCCGGTCTTCGAGGGGAATGCGCTCTATTGCGGCATGGACGGTGGCCGCCTCGTCAAACTGAATGCATCGACGGGCATTCCTGCCTGGGAAACGCCCATCGCCTACGCAAGCGGCAGGAACGAACTCGAACAAATCGTCGATATCGACGGCAACATGGTGCTCGCAGGCAACTCGCTCTATGTTGCCACCTACCAGGGTGACATGGCCGCGGTCAACAAGACCGATGGCAAGGTGCGCTGGCGGCGGAGTTTTTCCTCGCACCAGGGGCTTGCCTCGGATGGTGTGAATCTCTATGCATCTGACTCCAGCGGCCATGTCTTCGGGATGAGTCGCGAGGACGGATCCGTCCTGTGGAAACAGGAACTGCTTGCCGGACGACAGCTTTCTCCGGTTGTGGTTGTCGGCTCCTATGTTGCGGTTGCCGATCTCGAAGGTTACCTGCACTGGCTGTCAACGGCGGACGGACGTATCGTCTCGCGTGTCCGTGCCGTCTCATCGAAGGTCACTGCCCCGCTCGTCACCAATGGTTCCAGTGTGTTCGTCTACGGTGAAGAAGGCGAACTTGCATCCATTTCTCCACCCTGATTAGCACTCGCGATGCTGCCCGTCATCGCCCTCGTCGGGCGTCCCAATGTCGGTAAATCGACACTCTTCAACCGCCTGACGCGTTCGCGTGACGCACTCGTCGCCGACCTGCCGGGACTGACGCGCGATCGCCAGTACGGGATTGGCAGGCTCGGTGCCTTTCCCTATGTCGTCATCGATACAGGGGGTCTGAGTGGCCAGGAGGAGGGTGTCGACCCGCTCATGGAGCAGCAGGTCTGGCAGGCAATCGACGAGGCAGATCATGTCCTCTTCCTTGTCGATGCCCGTGATGGCTGCAATGCCGGCGACGAGTCCATCGCCGAACGATTGAGACGCACCGGCAAGCCCGTCACGCTGGTCGTCAACAAGAGCGAGGGCTTCGACCCGACGGTTGCCGTCTCCGAATTCTATGGACTTGCCGGCGAACCCGTGGCCATCGCTGCCGCGCACGGACGCGGCGTACGCCAGCTCATCGACACTGTTCTCGAGAGTCTGCCACCTCCCGAACAGGCAATCGAGGAGGACGAGAAGCAGGGGATCAGGGTCGCCGTTGTCGGCAGGCCGAATGTCGGCAAATCGACGCTCATCAACAGGCTCATCGGTGAGGAACGCGTTGTCGCCTTCGACATGCCGGGAACCACGCGCGACAGCATCGCTGTTCCTTTCGAGCAGAATGGACAGCGCTTCACGCTGATCGATACGGCCGGAGTGCGCAAGCGCGGTCGCGTCAGGGAAACCGTCGAAAAATTCAGTATCGTGAAGACACTTCAGGCCATCGAGCAGGCCAATGTCTGCCTGTTGTTACTGGATGCCCGGGAGGGCGTTACCGAGCAGGATGCACATCTTGCCGGACACCTTGTCGAGAGCGGCAGGGCACTCGTCGTGGTCGTCAACAAGTGGGACGGCCTCTCGCCGGAACAGCGTGACAGGGTCAGGGAAGATCTCGAGCGCAAGCTGGCATTCCTCGAATTTGCCAGCTGGCACTATGTCTCCGCGCTGCACGGCAGCGGTGTCGGCCTCCTGCTCAAGCATGTGCAACATGCCTATGCCAATGCCATGCGTGAATTCAAGACCAGTCGCCTGACTCAGATTCTCGAGGACTGTGTCACAGAGCATCAACCCCCGCTGGTGCGAGGCCGCCGTATCAAACTGCGTTATGCACACCAGGGTGGAAAAAATCCGCCGCGTGTCATCATTCACGGCAACCAGACAGAGTCCGTGCCTGCGAGCTACAAGCGTTACCTTTCAGGGCGTTTCCGCAAGGCGCTGCAGCTGCAGGGAACACCCCTGATCCTCGCGTTCCGCAGTGGCGAGAACCCCTACGAAGGCAAAAAGAACAAACTCACCGACCGACAGGTCAGCAAGCGCCGTCGTCTCATGCAGCACGTGAAGAAGGGCAAGAAAAAACAGTAGTGTTCGCAATCACCGGATCGTCCACTCGTCTCCCGCACTCCCTTGCATGACATCCGTTCCGCGTCTTTGGTCTTTCTTCACAATCCGGGACGGGGCAAAGTGACGACCTGAGGGCTCGTCCGAATCCGGATTAAACCGGGTCCAGTTTTCGAAAGCTGTTCGGAATGAAACCAAGATCGGCAAGTGATGCTATCAGTGAATCAGTGAAACTGGCCTCACCTGAATAGATGATCATGTAATACTGCATTTTCAGTGTCAGCACGCTGCCCAGTGCGATTCCGGAAAATGCGATGAAGGACCCGATGGAGAGCGTGGAAATCCCCGATATGGCTTGCCCGAAGGTGCAACCCATGGCCAATACACCGCCGACTCCCATCAGCATTGCGCCCAGGAGATGCCGGACGACGTCCCTGAAAGAAGTAAACCATTCGACTCGGAATCCCTTCTTGATGACTGCATGCAGGAAGGAGCCGAGCACGATTCCGATCATGATCATGAGCCCACAGGTCAACAGCGCATTATCGAATCCCGATTTTGCATATCCGAAGGCTTGTCCGATCGGGCTGATGATCGTGAAGGACTGCGGCCTGAGTGACTGGCTCGATGCCGGCTTGTGCGCATCCGAATCGGAGAGAAACTCCCAGTTCTGCACATAACTCGAGAGTTGGTAAGCCTCTCCGTCAGCCTCGACCCTGATGCTGCTCGTGACCAGCCAGACAGTGACAACAGCGACGCCAATGACGAGTCCGGCTGTCATGTGGTCCTTCTGTTTCCTGAAGTCTGCATCCCGGAAGATGAGCACCAGCAGGAGGGTGACGAGCGCCAGTCCCCCAACGAGGCGAGCTATCCATGAATGCTTCTCCCCTGCTACCAGCGTTCCGATATCCTGCCTGCCATCGAGTTCGAGCGCGAAAGGCTTGATCCAGTCGTGAAACAGCATGCTGTAGAGTGTGTTATCCGTGCCGGGGAACGGGTTGGCCATGTAATAGGCGACAAGCGCAATGACCACGACGACGACCAGTGACTTGAGATTGCCGCCGCCGATCCGTACGAGCATCTTGCTCCCGCATCCACTCGCGAGTGTCATGCCGATGCCGAAGCAGAAGCCACCGAGCAGGTTCTGCAACCAGACAAGTTCGCTACTCCGATAGGCGGGCGAGGCATTGTCGGCATTCACAAGCCCGAAAGCTTCCAGGATAACCACGCCTGAAATGGCGACTGCAATCGCCAGCATCCATGCCTTCATCCTGCCGGTGCTTCCCGTGGTCACCCAGTCAGCGAATGCGCCCATGGTGCAGAAGTTGGATGTCCGGCTGACGACCCCGGTGATGAGTGCGCACAGGAAGACGGTTCCGAGAATCATCAGATGTGCGACGTGAAAGTCATCAAATGGCATTTTATTGGCCTCTGGTAGAGAAAAGCGTGTTCGGCTGACCGATAATCCTGTTCCCGGTCTGGCCCTGTCTTCAATGGCGGGGCAGTTCTTCCTGTCAGAGCCGGGGGCGCCCTGCTCCCTGGTCTCCCGTTATGTCTTCATGCTAGTCATCGACAGGTTTATTGTGTATCTGTCCGATGGCAGATTTTCGTTACTAAACGATCGTTTACCCTGTTGCCAGGGGGCGGAGAGGGAAGGGTGTGGAGATGCCGTGGCAGGGTTCTCATGCCAGTGCGGATGATGGCACAGGCGTCAAAAAGATGTGCGATCCTTGCGGGATATCTTCTTCCGGCCGGGATTTATCTGCATAAAACTGAAAAAAATTACCCATTTGAGTAATTTTTAACATTTGTTTGAGATTCCCTTGAATCGCTTCGGCGTATTCTCTTCTCCATACAGACAGAACGAGGTCAATATGTATCAGCAAAAGGCACTTGAGATGACGGAGAAGGGGATGCTCCCTGACGCGGTCGTCCGCGCAGGCATCCGCCGACTGTTGCGACAGCGGCTCGACGAGATTGCTGCCGGTGACCTCGAGCAGGTTGCCGAGCGAGAG
>JASFFK010000148.1:0-5897 GCA_050124335.1 Chromatiales bacterium
CTCGATAAAGACCAGGTCAGTGACATCCTCGAGGAGCTGGGTATCCGGATTGAGCTTCAGCTTGCGCTTGCCGACAGCCTCCTTGACGCGTGCAATGAACTCCTCGTCATAGCCGGCTTCGGCAAGGAGCTTGCCTGCAGTTTCGGCATGGAACTTGTAGAGATCGGTGCGCCACTTCAGATAGCCCTGGCGGTCCATGGGATAGGCATCGCGTGCTGATTTCCAGCGCTGGATGTGCTGCGCGCGGATCGCAAGTTTCTGTGCATCCTCCGCATCGGGCTTGTAGCGTTCAAGCATATCCACCATGCGGTGCGAATAGAGCAATTCCTTGGGCCACTCCTTCCCATCCACTGTGACCTTGTTGGGATCTTCGCTATTGGCTGCGTCCATCAGCGCTACCGCCTTCTGATAGGTCTCTTGTGACATTGCATTTCTCTCTGTTTGAAAAGCTCGGCGCTATTGTATCGGCGATATGGTGAAAAAACAGGGCCAATTACGCGCATTCTGAAGGGATAATGCCAACTATCAGTGGCTTGCGGATGCGGGTTCCGACCTCACGGCTGGCAGTCCCAGCGAGAGCAACGCAGCAGCCAGCACGAATCCCGCAGACCACCACAGACAACCCTCCAGCCCGTGATGCTGATAGACCAGGCCTGACAGGACCGTGCCCGCAAGACGCCCGCCGGCATTGGCCATGTAATAGAAACCGACATTCATCGACACCTTTTCCCGGTCTGAGTAAGCAAGGATGAGGTAGGAATGCACGGCTGAATTGATTGCAAAGACCGCGCCGAAGAGTATGAGACCGGAAACGATGACGGTCTCCTGCGGCCAGCCCTGTTGTAATCCGAGCGCGATGCCGATCGGGAAGATGGCCAGCACGAAAGCCCAGAACTGCGCTGTCCCGGCGCCGGGCCCTGCCCCGGAATGGCTTCGCTTCAACAGCTTCGGCGCACTCGCCTGCACGATGCCATAACCGATGATCCAGAAAGCCATGAAGGCTCCGACCTGCATGAACGTCCATCCAAGCACCTCGTAAAGAAAGACCGGCAGGCCGACAACGAACCAGACATCACGCGACCCGAAGAGGAAAAACCTCGCGGCAGACAAGCGGTTGATAGCCGGTATGTTCGAGAACACCTGTGTGAATTTCGGCTTCGATTTCATCTTGCCAACCCCTGAAGGCAGCAACAGAACTGTTCCGAGAAGGACGATGAGCAACATGCCTGCGAGGACGGCCAAAGCGCCACGAAAACCGGCCAGTTCGAGCAGCGCCGCACCGACGAAGTAACCTGCTCCCTTGAGTGCGTTTTTTGAACCGGTCAGCACCGCAACCCACTTGAAGAGTCGCGACTCCCCGCCAGAGCCGACCATGGCCTTGACGGATGCCTTGGCCGACATCTTGTTGAGGTCTTTTGCAATGCCGGAAAGCGCCTGTGCCGCCATCACATAAGGGACGGAGAGCCAGGCATCCGGGACTGTCAGTGCTGCGAGTGCCACAACCTGCATGCCCATGCCGATATGCATCGTCAGGTTCAAACCGATACGCGCACCCAGCCAGCCACCGAGAAGATTCGTCACGATGCCGAAGAACTCGTAAAAGAGAAACAGCATTGCAACCTCGAATGGCGAATAGCCGAGCTGGTGAAAGTAGAGCACCACGAGCATACGGATAGCGCCATCCGTAACCGTGAAGGCCCAGTAACCACCTGTGACGACGAGATAGTGACGCAGCCCCTGTTCCATCGTTTTATCCCCTTTCCGGCTCGGTGATTTCCGCAACACTGTCTGAGACCAGACGCACCTCCGGTTGCAGCGTGACATGATCGATGCCGAAACGCTCCTCGATCATGTTGCTTGCTGTTACCAGAATCTGCGGCCAGCGTGAAAGATCGCTGATGACGAGATGCGCCGAGAGTGCAGTGCGTTCTGCCGATAGCGACCAGATGTGCAAGTCGTGCACCTCCCGGACATCGTCGAGTTCTGCAATCGCGGTGCCGACCTCGACGATGTTTGTCGATGGCGGCACACCGCCAATCAGGAGGTGGAGTCCTTCGCGCAACAGTCGCAGGCTCGAGAAGAGAATCAGCGCCACGATCAGCAGCGACAGGATCGGATCGACCGGCGTCCAGCCCGTGACCGTAATGACGACACCCGACACCAGCGCCGCAACGGATCCCAGCAGATCGCCCAGCACATGCAACAGCGCCCCGCGAACATTGATATTGTGATGCGAACGTGACAACAGCCAGGCCACGAGCAAATTAATCAGCAGTCCGATCACGGCAACAAGGGTGACTGTCTCGCCCGTAACCGGACGAGGGCTCATGATCCTGTCGACAGCTGCTGTGCTGATCATGACGACGACGAGAATCATGAAGAGTGCGTTGACAAGTGCCGCGACTAACTCGACCTGACCGAGACCATAGCTGTGTCGACGCGAAGGGGCCCGTGTCGCCAGCACGGAAGCCAAAGCAGCCAGCCCGAGAGAGAGACCATCCGTCAGCATGTGGGCCGCATCACCCAGAAGCGCGAGCGAGCCCGAAAACCAGCCCGCAACTGCCTCGACAATCGCGAAGCCGATTGTCAGCAGCAGCGAAAGGAAGAGCACCCGCCTGCTCGAGTGCGCATGTCCGTGGTGATGCTCGTGTGTCATCGCAGAATTGAACTCAGCGTAACAGCGTCCACGCACCGATCAGGATGAAGCCGGTCCCGGCGATGATCTGCAGTGTTCGTGGAGTGACGTAGTTCGAAATCAGTGCGCCTCCCAGCACGCCGAGCGCTGACGTCGCAACCAGTGCCAGGGAGGCCCCGGCAAAGACAAGCCACTTGTTGACTTCCCTGTCGGCCGCAAACAGCAGGGTTGCCAGCTGCGTCTTGTCGCCGAGTTCGGCAATGAAAACGGTCGCAAACACGATACCGAGAAGCTTCCAGTCCATCTCAGAGGGACCTCGCAACCTTGCACGCCAGATCCATCATGCGGTTCACATAGCCCCATTCGTTGTCGTACCAGGCATAGATCTTGACCTGGGTACCATCGATGACCATGGTCGAGAGTGCGTCGATGACGGACGAGCGCGGATCGTTGACGTAGTCGACCGAGACCAGGGGGCGCTCCTCGTAACCGAGAATGCCCTTCAGGTAACCTTCGCTCGCCTCGCGGAAGTAGCCGTTGAGTTCCTCCGCGGTGACGGGTCGCGACGCCTCGAAGACGAAGTCGGTCAGTGACGCGTTGAGCAGAGGGACCCGCACGGCATGTCCGTTGAGCTTGCCTTCCAGTTGCGGAAAGATCTTTGTGATGGCTTTTGCCGAACCGGTGGTTGTCGGAATCAGCGACTGGCCGCAGGCACGCGCCCTGCGAAGATCCTTGTGCCCCCGGTCAACAATCGTCTGGGTATTGGTGATATCGTGGATGGTCGTCATGCAACCGTGCTCGATCCCGACCTTCTCGTGCATCACCTTGACCACAGGCGCCAGGCAGTTGGTTGTACAGGAGGCCGCCGTGAGCAGATGCTGCGTAGCGGGATCATACAGGTCATCGTTGATACCATAGACAATGTTCAGCGCCCCCTCGGTCGGCGCGGCAACAATCACCTTTTTCACGCCCTGCTCGAAATAGGCGCGCAATGCCTCCGGTCTCTTGTGATGTTTGCCGGTCGCCTCGATGACGATGTCGCATCCGGACCAGTCGGTCTCCGCGATAGCGCGATTCGAGGAATGGCTGATTGCCGTGTCATCGATGATCATGCGATCGCCATCGGCTACCGTCTCCGGTTCCCAGGTGCCATGAACCGAATCGAATTTGAGCAGATGTGCAGAACCGGCTGCATCCGTAGCAATCTCGTTGACCCGGATGAACTCAAGCTCCGGCCTGTCCCAGCCGGCGCGCATCCCGAGACGTCCCATTCGGCCAAAGCCGTTGATTCCGATAGTCACAGGCATCTTATTCTCCCGTTGTCTGGTTGAAGAATCTGTCCAATATTCCAGCGATCAATTACAGCATCCGTTACCGTCGATCTGTACAGGTGGGCAGGGAATATCGCCATAAGAGCAAAAGACGCAACAGTCGCCTGTCAGCGGACGTAACAAGGCTCCACATCCCTTGCAGTCGTAGTACCACATGCAGGCATCTGCAGGCATCCGCTCTTTCTCTCGATGCCCGCATTCCGGACAGGTTATTGTTGAATCCGGCTGTATCGGTGCGTTCATGGAAGCTTTTCAGGCAACGTCAGCAACCTGAATCAGGCACAGCAGGCGCCACCGGGCCGATCCGGCATCGACTCCAGTGCAGCCCGGTCCTTGCCAGTACTTTCTTGCATGCATGCCCCCTCAACTGCCGCCTCGATGACGTTTTGCGCCCAGCCGGGCAACCGGGGATTGATGCAATAATAGGTCCAGAGTCCGGCCTTGCGATCCGTGACAAGACCTGCCTTGCGCAAGGCCCCGAGATGATGGGAGATCTTGGGTTGTTGCAGCTCCAGGGCATATGCCAGTTCGCAAACGCAGAGTTCCCCGTTGGTTGCCAGCAGGACGATGGAACGTAACCTGGTTGCATCGGACAGTGCCTTGAAAAGCACTAGCGGATCCATATCGACTTTTCTCTATATTCATTTTAATCGATATGAATTGTATTGATCGGGAGGCAACAGGTAAAGCACTGATTGCTCCACCGGGATGCATTCTTTGACCCCCGAAAAGTCATTCGATGCCTCTCACATTCCCGGGACCATATATGATTGCAGGCTGAACTACCGGTCCGGTCAGAACAACCGGAAGAGATCATCAGGCTTTCATGGCACTCCATCCACGACAGGTCAGCTGGTTCGAGGCGGAAATACCTCGCAACCAGACAGTTTTTGCACTCGAGTCCCTCGCTGCCGGAGGGCACGTTGAGCTCGAGGAGAAGGGATACCAGACGTCTCCCTGCATCGATATCGAGATGATCCGGGAACAGCTTCGCAAATTCGACGACTTCTGCGCCAGGCACAGGGACGAACTGCCGCCACCGGAAGCTTCGCCCGAAAAACTCCTGCTGGACCCGGAGGAGCTCGCGCTCACTGTTGTCGAGACGCTGCGGAAATGGGCAACCAGGCTCGTCCGGACACGGCGGCGCATCCGTCAGCTGGAACTGGAAATCGAGGATCTCTCACTGCTGGACGAATGTCTGTTGGCAATGGGAGAGGACGCGAAACAACTTGACCAGATCAGGCATGCAAGCGATCTCCTCTACAAAGAAATTTTCGTATGCCCGCACGAAAGCCTCCAGAGAGGAACCGGCCACGAGAAGGACCTTTTCACAACCCTTTACTCAGGAAAATCCCATGATTTCTGGCTGGTGATCGGCGATCAGAATCGGAAGGAGGTCGTGGATGCCTTCGCCTTTTTCTCGGAATGCAGCAGTCTGAAGATCCCCGACTGGTTGCCGGAACCCGGCCCCGGCCGGGACGAGGCGATCAGAACCAGAATGCGTCTGGCGCGTGCAGAAAAGGAAAAACTCTTTACACAGCTTGCTGACCTGCGCAATTCCGGAGAGGTCCGTTCAGCACTCGGCTATGCGCGCTTGCTGCGCTGGTACCTGGATGTCTTCATCGAGAAGACCGGCGATCACTCTTCCTGCAAGCTGACAGGATGGACCACCGCCGTCTCACCCGATGAACTCGAACAGCAACTCAGATCGGAAGGCATCCACTCCCGCTTTGTCTTTGCGCCGCCTCGTACCGATCTCAAACCACCGGTCGAATTAAACTCGGCAGGCTGGAGCAAGCCATTCCGGTTCTTTGTCGATCTCATGGGATCACCGGGACAGCACGAGATCGATCCGGCACCTCTTGTCGCAATACTGGTGCCATTTCTGTTCGGTTTCATGTTTCCGGATGTCGGCCACGGGCTTGTGCTGG
>JASFFK010000149.1:0-5855 GCA_050124335.1 Chromatiales bacterium
ATGCAGAAGCGCTTCCAATCGCCGACAGGCTCTACGTGACTCTGATCGATGCAGACGTTGACGGTGATACCTTCTTTCCGGCATTTGACATGGCTGCATGGCACGTCATCGATGAGTCCCCGGCACCCGCCAATGAGAAAAACCGCTACGGGCTCCGGTTCCTGACGCTCGAAAGAGCTTCCTGAGAGTTACCACGAAGAGCACGAAGATTTCGTATTAGCGTTGCCGGCAGGGGCGATTGAATTGTCCTCGACATGACTCTCAAGCGGAAAAGACACGACAGCGGCTTGCCGATATTTACATTACCGAAACTGTCCGGAAAACAGCGAGCTTGATGAAATAATAAAGTCAATCCCGGAATCAGCGTAGCCGACCGAGACCGCCAGGTGAGATATTTTCGTGCTCTAGGTGATGAAGTCCCCTAACCGACAATCTGTTGATCGACCATCATCCGTCCCTTGATAGATAATTGCAGGGAGTAGAAAAAAACAGTCACACCAGTCTTTGTGTCCTTCGTGTTCTTCGCGGTGAACCTGCTCAGCCGATCTCGGCCAGCAGCCGCTCGATCATGCCCTGTGCCTGGCCGGCGTAACCGCCGCCAAAGAGATTCAGGTGATTCAGGATGTGATAGAGGTTGTAGAGGTTTTTCCTGACGGCATAGCCGCTGTCAACCGGCCAGACTGCATCGTAGGCCTCATAGAAGGCCGGACCGAATCCGCCAAAGAGTTCTGTCATGGCAAGATCGGTCTCCCGGTCACCATAGTAAACCGCCGGGTCATAGATCACCGGATCACCGTCATCAGAATAACCGATGTTCCCCCCCCAGAGATCACCGTGCAGGAGTGACGGCGCCGGATCATGATCGAGCAACCGGTCAAAGCAACCCAGCAGTTTCTCCCCTTTCGCCTGCAAGGCACCGCCATAACCGTTGCGTGCAGCAAGCTGCAACTGGAACCCGAGCCGCCGGTCGCGCCAGAAGGCAACCCAGGCCTTCATCCAGCTGTTGGGCTGCGGTGTCGAACCGATGGTATTCTCCATTCGCCAGCCGAAGGCGTCGGCCTGCTTGCGATGCATGAGCGCGAGCTGTTCACCCGCCAGCCGCGCATTGCTGCGACCGCCCATGGGGATAAACTCCATTACAAACCAGGCGTTCCCGCCGCTTGTCCCCGTACAGACCGGCTCCGGGACTCGAATCGCACCAGCTGCCCGTATCTCGTCGAGACCAGCCGCCTCCGCCTCGAACATCGAAAGCCTCGACGCGGCGTTGAGCTTGACGAAAAACGAACGCTTGCCGTCACTGAGCAGGACCGCCTTGTTGATGCAGCCACCTCCCATCGAACGGCTGTCGCGCACCTTGAATGCCTGGCCTGTTGCTCTTTCGACAGCTGCCTCGAGTGACTGCCACTCCATGAACGTCACGCCGTCAGTGGGAGAGACGTTCGTGCAACGGGCTTGTGCGCGGAAAGTGCGCGCGCAGGAATTCCATCTGGTCGGCCAGCACGTTGCGACCCTGCAGGTAGATGTACTCCGCGTGTGTCGGTGTAAAGGGAATCGCGAGCAATTCCAGGCCGGCCTGCTCGGGGGTGCGTCCTGCCTTGTGGTTGTTACAGCGAACACACGCCGTCACCACGTTGTTCCAGTGGTCCGCGCCTCCCTGGCTCAGGGGCGTGACATGATCCCGGGAAAGATCCCGACGTGAGAAGTGGTTGCCGCAATAGAGGCACAGGTTGTTGTCACGGCGAAACAGCGTGTGGTTGTTGAGCGGCGGGATGTAACCCTTGCGCATTTTCTGGATCGCGTGGCTGTTGCCATGGGTCGCGATGATGGAGTGCACCTCTACGACGCTTTGCTGCCGCGTGACCGCATTGATACCGCCATGGATCTGGAACAGCGGGTTGCCGGCCACATAGGCGATCTGCTCGAGAAAGTGGAACCGGACCGCTGACCGGTAATCGATCCACTCGAGCGGCATGCCGGCAGTATCGGTTCTCAGAATCTGCTGTCCAAGAGCGGTGATCACACCCTTCTCCTCGTTGCGGATGAGATGCTTTCAGAAAGGTCCCTGATGTTGTTCTTGTCGTGCTTCAGAGTCTCTCTGAAAAACAGGTTGGCATCAGTATACAGGGAACAGGCAACAGCTCAAGCGTGCTGAAAACGGCGCCTCAAAGGCGGTATTCGAAAAAGCATCAGCAGCAGGAAAATCAGGAGATAGAGTCCGGGCTCCCGGTAGTCGGCCTTCACGAGCCAGACAAAGTGCAGGATGCCGAGCAGTGCCGACGCATACACAAGCCGGTGCAGCGTGATCCAGCGTTTGCCAAGCCGGCGGACCATTCCCTTTGTCGAGGTGACGGCCAGCGGCACGAGGATCAGAAAAGCAGCAAACCCGAGCGTGATGTAGGGACGCTTGAGGATATCCGCGATGATTTCAGACCAGAGAAAGCCCTGGTCGATCCAGAGATAGATGGCGAAATGCACCAGCGCATAGAAAAAAGCGAAGAGGCCAAGCATACGCCTGTAGCGGATGAGCCAGGACATGCCCGTGAGCATGCGGAGCGGCGTAACAGCGAGAGAGATCAGCAGGAAGCGCAGCGCCCAGTCGCCCGTGTCGTGCGTCAGCGCCTCGACCGGGTTGGCACCGAGATCGTTATTGACCGCACGCAGTACAAGCAGGCAGAGGGGCAGCAGGCAGGCCAGAAAGATGACCGGCTTTGACCAGCGTATGCGCTGTTGCAGAGACGGCATGTCCCGGTTCAGAAATGTTTTCGAAGATCCATCCCGGCATAGAGACCTGCAACCTCCTCGCCATATCCGTTGAAGAGCTGCGTTTTCTCCTTGCCGGCAAAGAGTCCCGCACCGATGATCCGGTGATACTTCTGGCTCCAGCGCGGGTGATCGACCTCCGGATTGACGTTGGAATAGAAACCGTATTCACGCGGGTTCTGCATGTTCCAGGTGGCCTCCGGCTCACGCTTTGTAAAGCTGATGCGAACGATGGACTTGATGCTTTTGAAACCGTATTTCCAGGGCACGACAAGCCGCAAGGGAGCGCCGTTCTGGTTGGGTAACACCTCGCCATACAGGCCCGTCGCCATCAGTGTCAGCGGATGCATCGCCTCGTCAATACGCAGGCCTTCCCGGTATGGCCAATCGAGCACCGGCAGGCGCTGCCCCGGCATCTGCTCGGGGTCATTCAGCGTCTGGAAAGCGACATACTTTGCGCCGGATGTCGGCTTGAAGCGTTTCAGCAAGTCAGCGAGCGGCACACCGACCCAGGGAATGACCATCGACCAGGCCTCCACACAGCGGAAGCGGTAGATACGTTCCTCCTGCGTAAAACCGGAGAGGATGTCCTCGATACCGATCTCGCCCGGCGCTTCGCATTCACCGTCGACAACAACCGTCCAGGGCCGGGGTTTCAGCGTACCGGCATTGCGGTGCGGGTCGGACTTGCCGGTACCGAACTCGTAGAAGTTGTTGTACGTCGTGATGTGCTCGTATTCCGTGATTGCTTCCGGCGGCCGGTAGGCGGTTTCGCGGATGTTCGCTATTTTCTCGAGCTTGCCAGGCCCGCGCTGGATGGCGGCTTCGCCGATACCAGCCCGCATCAGGCCCAGCCCGGCGAACGCGCTGACGCCGGCCTTCAGAAACTGGCGCCGCTTCAGATAGTCGGAATGGCTGGTAATCTCCGATTGCTTGATATCGGACGCTCTTCTGATCTTGACGAGCATTGCAGGCTCCCATGTGCGTCATTTATTGCAGTTTAGACACGAAGCAGCCCGGATTTCTTTCAAAACCGTGTGAAAAACAGGTCAAAAGCCCCACATCAGAGGCCGAGAACATCCTGCATGTCATAGAGGCCTGCCGGCTGGTCCATGAGCCAGTGTGCGGCCCGCGCCGCCCCCCTGGCAAAGGTCATGCGGCTCGAGGCCTTGTGAACAATTTCAATGCGCTCACCCTCTGTGGCGAACCAGACGCTGTGCTCACCTACAACATCGCCGGCGCGGATTGTCTCGAAACCGATCGTCTTCGGATCACGTTCGCCGGTGATCCCCTCGCGGCCATAGACAGCAACCTCGCCGAGATCACGACCGAGCACCCCGGCAACCACTTCTCCCATGCGCAGGGCTGTGCCCGATGGCGCATCGACCTTGTGCCTGTGATGCGCCTCGACAATTTCGATATCGTAGTCCTCGCCGATAACCTGCGCGGTCAGGGCAAGCAGCTTGAGGCAGAGATTGACGCCGACACTCATGTTGGGAGCAAAGACGACTCCGTTCTCCTCTGCGACCCCGGCGATGCGCGCCTTGCCTGCATCGTCGAAACCTGTGGTCCCGATCACGAGTCGCTTGCCATGCTGCGCACACACATCAAGATGGTAGAGCGTCGCAGCGGGCGCCGTGAAATCGATAACCACGTCGAAATCCCCGGCAACTTTCGCCAGATCGTCTGTGAGTGTTACACCAAGTTTTCCGACACCGGCCAGCTCGCCGGCATCGGCACCCAGAAGACTCGAACCTGCGCGCTCGGTCGCTGCGCCAAGGGTCAGTGAATCATGTAGCATGACCGCCTCGATCAGGGTTTTGCCCATGCGGCCTGCCGCGCCGACAACTGCTACTCGTGTCATCTTGAGGTTACCGAATCATGAAAATCAGCCAGCTATGGTAACAGAACACCGGTCATTTTCCGGTTTATTCGGGAAAACCGCCGACGTAGAATAGCCGGAAAATACACGAGGAAAACTCATGCCTTATTTCGTCTACAACATCCAGGAAAGCCCGAAGAAACTCGAGCATCTCGAGACTTTCGCCAAATATCGCGAGGCCAAGGAATTCGTCAAGGCAAAGCGCGCGGAAAGCGGTGATATCGAAAGCATCAGAATGATTTTCGCGCGCAATGACGTGGAGGCCGAAAAACTCCTCAAAACACCACGCGAGGAGAGGGTTATCGGCGAGGATTGAGTCGTTCCGCTCGTCCTCTCTTCAGAAATCAGAACACCTCGGCCAGCCAGCGCCTTAACCTGAGGCCCGGCGTGGTCGTGTAACCGACTTCGACAAAGCGGACCTCCCCCTCGCCGTCTATGACGAAAGTCGTCGGCACCCCCTTGACACCCCAGCGATTGCTGATCTCCCCTGTGTCATCGTTGATCACCGCAAGTTCCAGGCCTTCCTGCTCAAGATAGTCGCTGATTTCCTCATCCGACCCGGATGACATGGCTACGGTGATGACGGGGAACTCTTCCGAGAGTGTGGCGATGTTGCCATCCTGGAACTTGCAGACAGGGCACCAGGACGCCCAGAAATAGACCAGGAGAGGTTCACCCGGCTTGCGGGGCAATAGATAGCTCTCACCATTCAGCGTGTTACCCGACAGCATGGGTGCAGGACCGGATACAGCATCACGCGTGCGCCAGCTGTTGATACCGATAATGAGGGCGATGACGAGCAGCGCCTCGAGTAGATAACGCCAGAACGGCCGTTTTTTTTCCTCTTTCATGCTGTCGTTGATCGCGTTGCGTCTGCGCATCATATCGCTCTCTTCAGGTACGGTTGTGCCCGGCCCGTGTCCCATGACGCGGCATCAGATGTCATGGAACCCGACTTCCATGCCCACTTTCGCAGAAAAGTGTTGCCTTGCACTACCACGGTTGACCGAGATCTCGACGAGTCCGAGTGAGTTCCCGTACCAGAATGGCATCCCGGGTTCCACATCGCCGAAGCGCGCTGCATACCCGAGACGGGATCCCGCAAACAGCAGTTGTTGCCGAGGATTCATCTTGTCGGCACGCATGCCGGTCATGAGATTCCCGTAGTGGTCGATATAGACGATACGAGCAAGGTCTTCGGGACAATTGTTGA
>JASFFK010000150.1:0-5810 GCA_050124335.1 Chromatiales bacterium
TGGCGGCAATTTCGTCATCCTGGTAACTCTCCTGTTGCATGACGTGACACCAGTGACAGGAAAAATACCCACTCGAGATAAACAGCAGTTTGCCGCTCTCTTGAGCCTCATCGAGGGCCGCTTCTCCCCAGTCTCGCCAGTCAACAGGATCATTGCCATGCATGGCGAGATAGGGCGACAGATGGTCCCGCAGCGCATTGGGGAATACCGCCTGTGGAAACAGGACCAGGAGCAACAGCAGGAGAGAGACCCGGCAGTGACCGGCTTTCATCGGCTTAACAGACCTCCCGGCATTCTTTTCACGTACGCGCAAGGGTACACTTGTACCGACACCATCACTGAATATAGAGAATTTCATGTACGAGTTTAATACCAGTCTCACCGGCAGTTACGACGAAGTCCTTGAAAAAGTCCGCGCAGTTCTCATGGAAGAACAGCTCGGCATCGTCAGCGAAGTCGATGTACAGGCTGTCTTCAAGGCAAAGATGGACAAGGAGATCCCGCCCTATCGCATTCTGGGCGCCTGCAACCCGAAACTGGCTGACCAGGTGCTGGCAGCAGAGCCGAATGCCGGTACCCTGTTGCCATGCAACCTGATCGTCCGTGAAGAAGCGCCCGGCTCGGTCGTCGTGAGCTTCATGGACCCGGAAGCCGTTCTCGGCCTGACCTCCTCGGATGCAGTTAAAGAAGTCGGCAAGATCGCGAAAGAGAAACTACTGAGAGTTGTCGAAAAACTGAATGCCTGATTTTCTGCTCTTTTACCACGAAGAACACAAAGAGTGAATCCAGGACAGATGCGGGCTATACGGATTGCACTCCAGAGCGGCCGGATTACGCAGTGACACAAGACATTGCAGGCCCGGAACAAATGCCTGACAGGGAGACCCTTTAACCTTCGTGCCCTTCGTGGTGAAATTATCTCCCGACGGTGAAAATCTATCTCGACAACGCCTCCAGCTGGCGGTCATGCAGCTTCGACAGCAACACCAGCGCAAGCACTGCTCCGAGCAGCGCATACCACATGTCGGACTGGGTATCCCAGACATAGCCCTGGGTGCCAAGAAAAGACTCTGCAGCCTCTTCCGACAGCAGTGCAACCCACCACTCGAGCAGTTCGTAGAAAGCACTGAGCGCGAGGCAAAAGCAAACCACGAGGAATGCGAGCCAGCCCTTGCCCTTTACCACGCCAAAGCGCAGCAGAATCTCGCGCGCTGCAATGGCCGGGATGAACCCCTGGGCCAAATGTCCGATCTTGTCATAGTTGTTGCGCTCGCTGCCGATCAGTTCCCACAGCCAGTCGAACCAGGGAACCAGGGCATAGGTGTAATGCCCGCCAACCATGAGAATGACCGCATGGAGCAGGACGAGCCAGTACAGCAGAGGTGTCAGTGGAAAACTGTTGCGTGTCCAGATGACGACAACCAGGGCGATGATTGCCGGTGTCACCTCGAGCCACCAGGTCGGGTAGTCGTGCGGATCGATCGCAGACCATGCCAGAACGCCGAGGAAGATAGCGAGCCAGATAATTTTCACAGAATGCGCGCCCCCCTGTTCAACAAAAAACCCCGTCAGGATAACGGGGCTTTTCTATCAGCTTGCCAGCCGACCGGCAATCACTCATGCGCAATCGGCTTCTCCGTGAAGAGGTAATCCCTGAGCTCCTTGTCCATACCCGGATCCTGCCGCCGGATCCATTCAAGCACCATGGCGGCATGCTCCTTTTCCTCGTCACGGTTGTGAGCCAGGATAGCCTTGAGTTCAGGGTTCTTGCATGCATCGACGCGCTGGTTGTACCAGTCGACTGCCTCGAGCTCTTCCATCAGGGAGATGATGGCACGGTGCATGTCGCGAGTCTCGTCAGAGAGCTCCTCGACTGGTTCATGGTAGCCTTCATTTGCCATCTTTCTTGCTCCTCTCAGGAGTCCAGGTCATCGACCAGCGAAGCCCTGATGTTATTAGGAACAGGGTCAATACTTTGATTATAGTGGGGGTGATCGATACCCGCCGAGATCGCTGCGCCACTCTTGGCTGCGGCAATCATTGCATCGCTGAGTTCGAAGCGCATGAAATGCACGGAAGAGGTCTTCTCCTCGGAATCACGCTCGAGGTCCTCGTCAGCAATCGCATAGACTTTTTCAAAATCCCCGACGCGCACCCATGTCTTGTCCTCGATGCCGACAAGCTGCGCCAGTGCAGCCTTGCGTTCCTCGATGTCCGGATACTCCATCATGAAAGTGGCTTTCCAGTTGTGTCCGTCCGGGATCAGCGGATTGTAGGCATCCAGTTCCTCGGTGATGCCCTCGCTCTCGAAAATCTTTTCGATACGCAGCATCTCCTGGATCTGGTACTTCATGGTCAGCGCATCCTCGAAGTAGAGCGTCGCGTTTTCACCAATCTGAAGGCGACGGTTCTTCTTGTGCTCCATGACTTTTGCACGGAACTCCGGACGGATTTGCGAATATTCCTCGAGGGAATAGAGATCATCTCTGCTCAGGTGTGACATGACATCAAACTCCATAAGCTTTACGAATCAGTGAAATGGGATGTTCGGGCTCCGAACCGTCATCCAGTCCATTGGCGATCTGGTGACCCGCCATGATGCAATCGCTGGTGTAGGCGTCGGCCTCGAACTTCTTCACGCGGTTGACCACCGGGCGCGCGATCTTCATGGAGGTTTCGTGATACTCCTTCTTGACCGCGTAGGTGCCGTCATGGCCGGAACAGCGCTCGATGGTATCGACTTCCGTTCCCGGAACCAGTTGCAGCAGATCACGGGTCTTGTTTCCGATTCGCTGCACCCTCTGGTGGCAGGCGACGTGATAGGCGATCTTGCCGAGCGGATTCCTGAAATCCGTATTCAGCTTGTCGTATTTATGACGGATCATGAGGTATTCGAACGGATCGAACATCGCCTCCTGCACTTTCTTGACGTCCGGATCATCCGGGAACATCAGGGGTAACTCCTGCTTGAACATCAGCGCACAGGAAGGTATCGGCGCCACGATGTCCCAGCCCTCGTCGACGAGTTTCGCAAGCACCGGGATATTGGCATCTTTGGCTTTCTCGACGGCCTCTAGATCACCGAGTTCAAGCTTCGGCATGCCACAGCATTGCTCCTTGGGAGCCAGCGTGACAGGAATACCGTTGTGCTCGAAGACGGCTTTCAGATCCTCGCCGATGTTCGGGGCGTTATAGTTGCCATAGCAGGTGGCAAAAAGCGCAACCTTTCCCCTGGTCGACCCGGCGGGCTCGGCACCCTCGCCACTCGAGGGCTTCAGAACCTTGCGCATGGTCTTGCTATGGTAGCTGGGAACGACGGCGTCGGCACTGACGCCGAAACTGCTCTCAAGCATTTTGCGGAAACCGCCGTTCCTGTTGGCCGCGTTGACGATACCGGAGACGACCGGAATACCGGCCAGTTTCCCGACCATGTCGGTGCTGGTCAGCACCTTGTCGCGCATGGATGCACCCTGCTCCCTGTATTTGACCGCTTTCGCACGCAGCATCAGGTGCGGGAAATCGACATTCCATTCATGGGGAGGTACATAGGGACACTTCGTGAGGTAACAGAGGTCGCAAAGGTAGCAATGGTCCACGACCTTCCAGTAGTCCTCCTTGGCAACACCGTCCACCTCCATGGTGTCGGATTCATCCACAAGGTCGAACAGGGTAGGAAAGGAGTTGCAGAGGCTGACACAGCGTCTGCAGCCATGACAGATGTCGTAGACGCGTTCCAGTTCACTGAAAAGCTCATCCTTGTCATAGAAAGATGCATCTTTCCAGTTCAGAGGATGCCTGGTAGGAGCTTCTAGGCTCCCTTCTCTGGTGACTGCCATTGCCGGTAGCTCCTTTTCTGAAGAATTCTTTTTGGGAACGATCTTCCCCGGCAAGGCCGGGGAAGAGATCAATCACGCGATGGTGATCAGGCTTCGAGGTTGTCCAGGGCTTTCTGGAAACGGTTTGCGTGAGAACGCTCGGCCTTGCCCAGTGTCTCGAACCAGTCTGCAATTTCATCGAAACCTTCGTCGCGAGCAGTCTTGGCCATGCCCGGGTACATGTCGGTGTACTCGTGGGTCTCGCCAGCGATGGACGCTTTGAGGTTGTCAGACGTTCCGCCAATCGGCAGACCGGTTGCAGGATCGCCAACTTCTTCCAGGTACTCGAGGTGACCGTGCGCGTGGCCGGTTTCACCTTCTGCGGTGGAACGGAAAACCGCGGCAACGTCGTTGTAACCTTCGACGTCAGCTTTTGCAGCGAAGTACAGGTAGCGACGGTTGGCCTGGGATTCACCCGCGAATGCGTCTTTCAGATTCTGCTCGGTTTTGGAGCCTTTCAGTGACATGAGATATATCCTCCGTTTTTCGAATTGAAACCGGTCGACCGGTCATATCGGTTGCACCAGCGTGGATGCAAAGCTTTACACAATTGTGAAAATGATTCATGAAGAATCATCGATCTACTGATACCGGTCACTCTGTTCAGTAAAGGACCAGCACAACCAACAACACGGGAGCGTGTTTTGATGGTCGAAGTCTATACAAAGCGAAAAACAATTAAAAATGGATTATCACAACATGTGCAATAGGCTGTACCTATCACGTTTGTCCTGACTGAATGTGCCGGCAACAAAAAACCCGCGCGGGCCGAGGCCCGTGCGGGTTTGACGTTCAGTCGCGGATGGCTATCAGCGCTGAGCAGGTGCCGGTGCTGCTTGCGGTACCTGAGGTGCAGCAGGTGCCTGCTGCGGGTACTGCGGGTAAGCCGGCTGCTGGTATTGCGGATACTGCGGGTAGCCGTAGCCATAGCCAGGATAACCACCGTAAGGCATGCCGTAGCCGCCGTAGCCGGGCATCATCGGACGACCCCAGGGACCACCACCGTAGCCACCGTAACCGTAATCGTCGTCATCATCGAATGCCTGCTCCATCTCTTCCATCCAGTAACGCGGATCCCACTCATCGTAGGGGTTACAGTCAGGAATGCCCCAGCACTTCCAGTCATCGTCGTCGTCCCAGAAGAAAGCTGATGCGCTAGCGGAGACGGCCAGCAGCGAGACTGCCATCATCGATTTGATCAGAGTTTTCATGCAAACCTCCCAATATAGATACTGCGTCGTGAAAAAACTCATTGTGCATTTTTCCAGCAAGTCAGTGGCGGTGCATTGACATGCATCAACAAAGTATAACACAAATTTAGCAAATACTAATATTCTTTTTGTTGTCGAACGCCTGGCGATTTGAAACAATCGCCCCCTTCCATTGCTCAACCATCTGTCATGCTGACTGAAATTGTAGCCATTCTTGCGGGATTTGCACTGCTGATATGGGCTGCAGACCGCTTTGTGAGCGGAGCTGCTGCCATTGCAACAAACCTGGGCGTTTCAACGCTGGTTGTCGGTCTGACAATAGTGGGACTGGGTACTTCTGCGCCGGAAATCCTGGTTTCCACCATCGCCTCCATCGATGGCAACCCGGGACTGGCCATCGGCAACGCCATCGGCTCAAACATCACGAATATCGGGCTGATTCTCGGTATCACTGCGCTCGCCATGCCTCTCTCTGTCGCATCGAGAACATTGATGCGGGAATATCCGTTGCTGCTCGGGATCAGCCTGCTCTCGCTGGTTCTCGTGCTTGATGAGCATCTGGGGGTCATGGACGGCATCATTCTGCTCGTTCTGCTGACAGGCGTGCTTTACCTGATGTACCGCACGGCCCGGCAAGGCGCAGATCCCGAACTTGCCAAGGAAATCATGGCGGAGATGCCGGACACCATGCCGACCGGCAAAGCCGTCCTCTGGCTGATCGTCG
>JASFFK010000151.1:0-5736 GCA_050124335.1 Chromatiales bacterium
CCTCAAGTTTTCCCTGACGTAACTCGAGGCAGTCAGGATAAGTCCGGGCCTCTTTAAGGTCTTTCAGCTGTTGTTGAGAAGGCTGGACTCTGAAGAATATTCCTTGCCGGAGGGCGACTGCGGCTTGCGGCTGCAAACTAGCTGAATTTCAGCTTGAAACCGGCCCTGGCGAGATATTTTCTCTCCTCCTTGAGATCTTCACGGGTCAGGGTATGCTCATCGAGCCAGCCATCGGGAAACGTCAGGCGGATGCGGTTTCCCTTGACCCTGATCCTGACCTCGGGGAGATCCTCTTCGGTCCTGCCCCTGTGCAACAGCACCGCAAGCCTCAGCAGGACACACATGCGCATACCGGGCTTGACCGTCTGTTCAGCCAGTTCCTCGAAGAGTTCCGGACGAAACTTTCGGCGGTGACACAGAACCAGGCGCGATAGCAATGCCTGCTCGGTGCGGGAAAAGCCGGAAAGATCGGCATGCGTCAGGATGTAGCCGCCATGCTTGTGGTACTGAGTATGCGAGACCTGCAATCCGATCTCGTGAAGTTGTGCCGCCCACCTCAGGATATTCTGGTTTCTCCGATCGAACTCCCAGGACTCCCTGACCTGTTCGAACAGCGCGATCACGGTTCGTGTCACCTTGTCGGCCTGCTCCCCGTCGATACTCCAGCGCATTGCCGCCGAAGCCACCGAGGCATCCCTGACGTCGACATCGCGCATGCGACCGACAAGATCGTAGAGCAGCCCTTCACGGAGAGAGAGTTCGGAAACGCGCATCAGCTCGATCTTGAGTGTCTCGAAGACCGCGATAAGAACCGCCAGACCACCGGCGATCACGGGCTTGCGATCAGGACTCAGCGTTTCCAGTTCCAGCCTGTCACAATGGCCAGCGGCGATCAGCGCATCGCGCAGCCTGTAGAGAGACTCGAGCGTGATGCCGATTTCACTCCAGCCTTCTGCCTGGACAATGTTGCGGATCGCCTTGATGGTTCCTGAACAGCCAATGGCCTCGTTCCACCTGTCAGACGTGAAGCCGTGTGCAACCGGGTAAATTGCGAGTTCGGCATCCATGATGGCCCCGCGCATTCTCTTCGCGGTGATGGTACCGTCCCTGAAATGGGCATTCGTGGCACTGACGCAACCGGCCTGCAGACTCTCGCGGCGCCTGGTCTTGAGTCCCTCGCCGATAATCAGCTCCGTGCTGCCTCCACCGATGTCGACGACCAGGCGATTACCCTCGCGTGCCTGCCTCCCGTGCGCGACACCCAGATAGATCAGTCGCGCCTCCTCCCGTCCGGCGATGATTTCGATAGGATGGCCAAGAACCTCCTCCGCCTTTCGCACGAATTTTTCCGCGTTTTTGGCAATACGCAGGGTGTTGGTACCGACAACCCGCACAGAACCGCGCGGGAATCCCCTGATGCGCTCGGCGAAACGGCCCAGGCATTCCAGTGCCCGGTTCCTCGCCTCCTTGCTGAGCTTGCCGCTTTTGGTAAAACCGCCGCCAAGCCGCACGGGTTCGCGCAAACGATCAATGACAGACAGAGTGCCAGCCTCGTCGAGACGTGCCACGATCATGTGAAAACTGTTGGAACCGAGATCGATTGCCGCGACGTGGTCAAAGTCGTGATTCATTTTTTGCATGGGTCCTGCCCGATTATCATTCTGCCTTTGTCTCCTCGTCGGGCTTTTTCCCTGCTGCCGGTTTTTTCGGCGCTTTCTTCTGGATCGCGCGGTTCTTCAGTTGTTTACCCTCCGCAGCGCGTTTCTTGCGTGCTTCCTTGGGATCGGCAATCAGCGGACGATAGATTTCAACCCGATCCATCGGGTTGAGCACGGTACTTGCCGGCGCTGCCTTGCCGAATATTCCGAGTTTTGCTGTTTCGATATCAATTTCCGGAAACTCGTCGAGTATACCGGAACGCATGACGGCCTCCTTGGCCGTGATGCCGGGCTCGACCTCGAGTGCGAGAATCAGCTGCCTCTCGGGCTTTGCATAGGCCACTTCGATTCTGATCATGTCATTTGCCATAGACTTCACCGGCACGCTTGCAGAATGCGTCCACCATGTTGTTGGCGATTTGCGAAAAGACCGCGCCAAAAGCGGCATTCATGAGTTTTCCCGCAAACTCGAACTCGAGTATCAGTTCCACCTTGCTGGCATCGGCACGCAGGGGTATGAAATTCCAGTCTCCGTGAAGATGCCTGAAGGGTCCCTTCTCCAGTGAGATCCGAACCTGCTCCTCCGGTATCAGGATATTCCGTGTCTGGAAAGACTGCACGATGCCTGCCTTGGCAACCTCGATCTCGCCAATGTAGCCATCCCCGGTCAGGCTCACGATCCGCGATGAGCGGCACCAGGGAAGAAATTGCGCGTACGCATCCACATCGTTGACCAACGCGTACATCTGGCCAGCGGAATGTGGCACGAGCGCACTTTTCCTGACCCCTGCCAACTAGAGCACTCCGATGGCATGAAGGAAAACGATCAGTACACCGACGGGCGTAATGAAACGCACGACGAACCACCAGACAGCGAACCAGGGCCCGGACAGATTGAGTTCACTCTCCGACATCCGGCGCGAGGCGAACCAGCCGGTAAAGATCGCCATGGCGAGACCACCGGCGGGCAACAGAATGTTTGCGGTCAGATAATCGAGTATGTCGAAGAAAGTCTTGCCGCCGAACTGCCAGGCCTCCCCGGACAGGAGATTGAACGAAAAGACGGTGCCGAGGCCAATCAGCCAGCAACCGAAACCGATCCAGGCAGCGGCATGCGATCGCTTCATGCCCCGGTTCTCGACCAGCCAGGCAACGGCCGGCTCGACCAGCGAAATCGACGAGGTCCAGGCAGCAAAGACCAGCAACACGAAAAAGAGAGTACCGAAAAGCTGGCCACCGGTCATTGCCCCGAAGGCGATCGGCAGCGTCTGGAAAATCAGGCCGGGGCCAGCTCCCGGCTCGAGACCATTCCCGAAAACCAGCGGAAAGATCGCCAGGCCAGCCAGCAAGGCAACGAAGGTATCCATGATGACGATCAGCAGTGCGGAAGCCGTGATCGAGGTCTTTTTCGGCATGTAGGAGCCGTATACCATGATCGCGCCCATACCGAGACTCAGCGTGAAGAAGGCATGTCCCATCGCAGTGAGCAAGGGTTCACCATTGAAGACACAATGCTCGACACCGGCATCCGGGGTACAGCTGTAGAAGACCTTGCCGAAATCCGGGTTGAAGAGAAACGCAAATCCCCGGGCAAAGTCACCCTCGGCAATGGAATAACCAACGAGGATCAGCAGGAGTGCCAGCAGCAATGGCATGAGCCAGGTGACGGCTTTCTCGAGACCGGCCCGGACACCACGGGCGACAACGAAGACGGTCATGACGATGAAAAGGGTATGCCAGGCCAGCAGTTTCGGCCAGGAAGAGACGTGGTCAGTGAACAGCTTTTCGACTTGTTCTGCGGAGATGCCATTGAAGGTACCGCTTGCGGCCTCGATCACGTAGGCGAGCGCCCAGCCGGCGATGACGCTGTAGAAAGAGAGGATCAGAAAACCCGAAATGACACCTGACCAGCCGATCCACGACCAGGCCCGCGTCGTCCCCTCCTCCTTCGCAAGCGTCTTCATCGTATTGATCGGACTCTGGCGCCCCCTGCGTCCGAGCAGGATCTCGACCATCATCACCGGCAAGCCAATCAGAGCGATACAGAGGAGGTAGACAAGCACAAAGGCGCCGCCGCCATATTCGCCGGTAATGTAGGGAAATTTCCAGACATTACCGAGACCAACGGCGGACCCGGCCGCTGCCAGCACGAAAATCAGGCGTGATGACCATTGGCCATGAATCGATGTGCGTTCGGACATCCCCGCTCCGGAGCGATTGAATTGACGCGCACATTGTCCGTGAAACCGTGGCAATCCTCAACCGACACCGCTTGTCCCGGTGGCAAATAGCGCTTGATTATTGATCAGGCACACCCTAGCATTGCCGCCGTTATTCTGTATAAAGACCCTATGGCAATCGATAATCCCCTCGCACTCGCGGCTGATGACATGCAGGCGGTCAACGCCTTCATCCTCGAACAGTTGCGCTCCGATGTAGTCCTGATCAACCAGATCGGTCACTACATCATCAATAGTGGCGGCAAGCGACTGCGCCCGCTACTGGTTCTGCTCGCCGCAAGAGCAGCGGGTTACGAGGGCAAGCAGCACATCGACCTGGCTGCCATCATCGAATTCATCCACACTGCAACACTGCTCCACGACGATGTTGTCGATGGTTCGGAGCAGCGCCGCAACCAGGATACGGCCAACACCATCTGGGGCAATGCAGCCAGCGTTCTGGTCGGTGACTTTCTCTATTCCCGATCCTTCGAGATGATGGTCGCCCTGCAGGAAGTGCGCATCATGGACATTCTCTCCCATGCAACCAACAGGATTGCCGAGGGAGAAGTTCTGCAGCTCATGAACATCAATGACGCGGATATCGATGAAAAACGCTACATCGATGTGATCGTGCGCAAGACAGCTACCCTCTTCGAGGCGGGAACGCGCCTTGCCGGCGTCATCTCACAGGCTGACGATGCAACAGAGCAAGCCCTTGCCCGATTTGGCATGGATCTTGGTATCGCGTTCCAGATCGTTGACGATGCGCTCGACTACACGGGCAAAGACATCGGCAAGAATGTCGGCGACGACCTCGAGGAGGGCAAGCCGACCCTGCCGCTGATCCGCGCCATACAAACGGCCGCACCGGAACAGGCCTCCCTCGTGCGCGATGCCATCGAACAGGGTGGCCGTGACCGCATTGACGAAATCATGCAGATCATCCGGGAGACGGACGCCATCGACTACAGCATGAATCTCGCCCGTCAATACGCAGAGGCAGCCTCCAGGCAGCTGGAAACCCTGCCTGCCTCTTCCTATCGGGATGCGCTCGCGGAACTGGCGCATTTCTCCGTCAATCGCGACTACTGATATCCACCAGCAGAAAAGCTGTTGCCTGAGACTGGCTGCAGTGACAAAATAGCCGACCTTATCGGGGTGTAGCTCAGCTTGGTAGAGCACTGTCTTCGGGAGGCAGTGGTCGGAGGTTCAAATCCTCTCACCCCGACCAGTAACCAGAAAGGGTTAGCTTTTGCCGGCTAACCCTTTTTTCATGCCAGTCATTCAGTAGCAGAGCGCATTTTCAGGTCGAAAATAATCTCTGACACTGGTTTATATTATCCAGATGACTGGTAATATCGCTCGTGGCCATGATCATTGAGCAGAGTTGCAAACTCGGCCACGAGCAGGTCTCGGAAAAAGCTGCCCTGTTCAGGATAGGGAGACGGACAAGCCAGAGTAACGAGGACGAGATGAATATCCACCAGGCGATCGATATTCTTCAAACAGAATTTCAGTACACGGTTTCACCCGAGTGTGTGACCGTCACGGAGCATGGCTTTTTCTGCCTGATGGGCGATCTTTTACGAGCCCTCTATGTGGAGCCCGGTTATCGTGGCCTCGGGTACGGCAGGGAACTTGTGCAACTCGCAAGGGAAAAGCACGGCAGCCCGCTACGTCTCGAGTGCAACAGTGAACTCGTCCCCTATTACGAACAGCTCGGCTTCAAAAAGACACGGACGACCAGGCGTGGTGAATACCATTACATGCAGCAGGTGTCCTGACGCACCTCGCACCTCATCACAGTCGCGCCCCTTTTTCAGGTTCAGTGGCTCTCCTCTTCGAGTAACACCCTG
>JASFFK010000152.1:0-5735 GCA_050124335.1 Chromatiales bacterium
CGTGACTTTCTCATAACCACCAACCTGCCCGCGCTTCGCTTGCCAGTGTGGCTCCGAGTAGCTGTGCTTGACGAGATGGCCGGCCATTGACTCGACCCACTGCGGCTGGACCATCGCCAGGGTGCGACCGTAAAGTCGTGTTGTTTCGACCAGTTCTGCGGCAACAACCCACTTGGGCTGGTGCTCGAAAAGGGACGATCCGGGGAAAGCATAAAACCGGCTGCCACGAGCCCCCTTGTAATCACGGTCTGCCCCACTCTCGCGAAAACCGATATGCGACAGCAAACCCGACAGTATGGCCATGTGGATCTCTTCATAGCCGGCATCCTTTTCGTTTTCCCTGTAGCCCATCTCGTGCATTTGCAGTCGAAGCTGCTGGTGGATGTCATGCCACTCCTGCACGCGCGTCGGCGACAGGAATCGCTCGCGGCAGTGCCGGACGAACTTGCGACGTGTGAGGTGATGACGCTGCTCCTCGAGATGTTTCCAGAGATTCACGTAGCCAAGAAAATCCGACTGTTCATGATGAAAGAGCTTGTGCGCCTCGTCTGCTGCCTGCTGCCTGTCGAGCGGACGATCACGAGGATCCTGAACCGAAAGGGCCGCGGCGATGACGAGCAGCTCCCTGAGGCAGCCGCCATGTGCTGCCTCGAGAAGCATGCGCCCTATACGCGGATCCACTGGCAGCCGTGCGAGCTGCCTGCCGATTCGCGTCACCTTGCGCTCCCCGTCCACTGCACCGATCTCCTCGAGCAACCGGTAGCCATCGCGGACCAGACGCTTGTCAGGCGGGTCGATGAACGGAAAGCTGGTGATATCACCGAAGTGCAGCAGCTTCATCTGGAGGATGACGGACGCAAGGTTCGTACGCTGGATTTCGGGTTCCGTGAAGGCGCGCCTGTTCTCGTATTGCTCTTCGCTGTAGAGACGGATACAGATCCCTTCGGCAACACGACCACAGCGACCCTTGCGCTGGTCCGCCGAGGCCTGGCTGATGAATTCGACCGGCAGCCGCTGTACCTTGCTGCGATGGCTGTATCGACTGATACGCGCAAAACCGGTATCGATGACATGACGAATCCCAGGCACCGTCAGCGAGGTCTCGGCAACATTGGTCGCGAGCACGATTCGCCGCTTGCCGGAGGGATTGAAGATTTTTGCCTGGTCAGCCGGAGCCAGGCGCGCATAGAGCGGCAGCACTTCAGTGGCCTGCAGACTGTGCTTGCGCAGCGTCTCGGCTGTCTCGCGGATCTCGCGCTCACCGGAGAGGAACACGAGGATATCGCCACGATCCTCGCGCGCCAGTTCATCCACGGCATCCGTGATCGCTTGCTGCATTGCCTCGTCACGCTCGGAAACGCCCTCTTCCTCGAGCGGCCGGTAACGCAGGTCGACCGGGAACGTCCTGCCCGAAACCTCGATAACCGGCGCATTATCGAAATGTCTGGAGAAACGTTGAGGGTCGATGGTCGCCGATGTGATGATGACTTTCAGGTCGCTGCGACGTGCAATGAGCTGCTTGACGTACCCGAGCAGGAAATCGATGTTGAGGCTGCGCTCGTGTGCCTCGTCGATAATCAGGGTGTCATACTCGTTGAGCCAGGCATCCCGCTGGATCTCTGCGAGCAGAATACCGTCTGTCATGAGCTTGACGCGTGTTTGCCGACGCACGTGATCCTTGAAACGGACCTTGTAACCGACAAGCGCACCCGGTTCACTCCCGAGTTCGGCGCTGATGCGCGACATGAGGCTGCGCGCAGCAATCCGTCGCGGTTGTGTATGACCGATTCGCCCGTGAATACCAAGGCCGAGCGACAGGCAGATTTTCGGCAGCTGGGTTGATTTTCCCGATCCTGTTTCACCACACAGAATCACGATCTGACTGGCTGCGATCGTCTCGCGGATCTCGTCGAGGCGCCCGGTGATGGGCAAGTCTGGTGGAAAAGAGATCTCTCGGGCAAGGTCACGGCGCAGTGCAACCGTCTGTAACGACGCCAGGATCTCCTTTTCAAGTTTTTCGAGCCCGATGTCAACGGGCTGCTTTTTCTTCCAGCGTCGCTCCAGACCGGTGAGCCGTTTTCTGAAAGCCTGGCGGTCTGCAAGCAGGCAATCGTCGATCAGGGTTGCGTCCGGGAACCGGGGTTCATCATGCATTGTGTGCCGAATTGTAACCGGATTTTCACCACAACTTCGGATAGAATCAGCAACAGTAGCAACCATTTCATCGAATGCGCATGTCAACCAGCAGTATTGAGATTTCCGCGGACGCCATTCGCAAAAGCATCCATGTTCCCAGGCACCCGGTGTGGCCCGATCTCACCGCCGACGAGAAAGAGGAACTCAAGGGTCGCATCAGGAAACTCCTCGAGGAACAGAATGCGGTCCTCGTTGCACATTACTACACGGATGGCGAGTTGCAGGCTCTCGCAGAGGAAACAGGTGGTTGCGTAGCGGACTCGCTTGAAATGGCACGTTTCGGAACGACAACGCATGCAGACACCATCGTCGTCTGTGGCGTGCGCTTCATGGGTGAAACCTCGAAGATACTCAATCCCGAAAAACGCATCCTCATGCCTGATCTCAATGCGACCTGCTCGCTTGATGTCGGTTGCCCCGCGGATCTCTTCTCACAGTTTTGCGATGAACACCCGGATCATACAGTCGTCGTTTATGCCAATACCTCTGCTGCCGTAAAAGCACGCGCCGACTGGATGGTGACATCGGGTATCGCGCTCCCGATCGTGAGCCATCTGAAGGAGAAAGGCGAAAAGATCCTGTGGGCACCTGACAGGCACCTGGGCAAGTACATCGAGAAAGTCACCGGAGCCGACATGCTGCTTTGGCCGGGCTCCTGCGTGGTGCATGAAGAGTTCAAATCGGTCGCTCTGGAGCGCATCCGTCGCCTGCACCCGGATGCAGCCGTCCTTGTCCACCCGGAGTCTCCCGAGCATGTGATCGACCAGGCGGATGTCGTCGGCTCGACGACACAACTTATCAAGGCCGTCGCCGAGATGGAACAAGACAAGTTCATCGTTGCAACAGATGACGGTATTTTCTGGAAAATGCAGCAAGTAGCACCGCACAAAACCCTGATTTCGGCACCGACGGCCGGCGAAGGCGCAACCTGCGAATCCTGCGCCCACTGCCCCTGGATGGCAATGAATTCACTGCATAATCTGGAACAGGTTCTGATCAGGGGTAACAACGAGATCCACATTGACGAGGACATTCGGCAAAAGGCACTTGTCCCGATCGAACGCATGCTCGGGTTTGCCGAGGAGCATGGGATCAGTGGCAAATATACAGGCGACTGACTAACGCGCGCTTACAGGGTCCTGTTGATTTCACGGCCGATCTTCTCGAGGTCCGGAATCGTCAAGCGTTCTCCCTGATAGCGGACTTCTGCAAGGGCGAACTGATCCTTCGTATCTGCTTCCTCTGCCAACAAGACTCCCTCCTCGATCTGAACCATGCGAGGAACGGCCTTGACAAGAATTCCGACAGCCGGGTAACTGCCGGATGCATCCAGCAGGTTACAGATGGCGATTTTTTCCTTGTGGTGGCCCGGAGCGTACGAGCGTCCATTGAGTTTCTCGTAGGAAATGACAGGCACGTTATTTCCATGCCAGTAGAGATCACCATGAAACCAGTCTGGCTTGCCCTGACGATCACGCGCTTTTTCGTAATGGAACGAAATATCAGCGACCACGCTCTGCGGTATCAACAGGGATGTCTCCCTGAGTGGCAGCAGCAGGGCGCGCAGGCCGGCGGGCCGCTGTTCGGCATTCATGCTGTCACTCTCCTGCCGGCGGTCAACTCACTGATACTCTCGAGCAGTTCTTTCTCCTGGAAAGGTTTGCCCATGTAGGATTCGATCGATAGCTCCCGGGCTCGTTCGCGGTGTTTTTCGCCCGTGCGGGATGTCACCATGATGATCGGGATGTTCTTATAACGTTCGTTGTTACGAAGATGGCGTGCCAGTTCGAAGCCGTCCATTCGCGGCATCTCGATGTCGAGAAGCATGATGTCCGGCTGGGCATTTTCCAGTTGTGCCAGTGCATCCACACCGTCCTTCGCTGTCATGATGTTATAGCCGTTTCTTTCGAGCATGCTGCCCGTCACCTTCCTCATGGTGATGGAATCATCGATAACCATGACCGTCAGCGTCTCGTCGACCGCCTCCTGTACCTCGACGGGTTCCTCTTTTTCTTCTCTCTCGAGATTGATGAGTGCTGCGGGATCGATGACGATGGCAGCATTACCGTCTCCCTTGACACTACCTCCGATAATCCAGGGAACAGATTCGAGCTGCGGACCGACAGGCTTGAGCACGATCTGGCTATGGCCGTGAACTTCTTCCGGATGCAAGGCAATATGCTTTTCACCCGAACTGACGAGCAGCAGTGAGTGCCATTTGCGCTTTTCGGCAGGTGGCTGTTGCTCCTGCCCGAAATAATCGCCAAGCCTGATCACACGGTAAAGATTGTCACCGTAGGTATACCCTTCCCGACGCCCGGAGTAGCAGGCATCAAGCTCGTTCATGGTGACCCTGACCACGCTGTCGATACTCGATGACGGGATCGCATACCAGACGCCGTGCTGGTAGATCATCAAGGCATCCGTGATAGCAATGTTGAATGGAAAGTGGATTCTGAAAGTGGCGCCCTGGCCTTCCAGCGATTCGATGTTAAGCCTTCCCCCCAGATCCTCGATCTCGTTGACGACGACATCGAGTCCAACACCACGACCGGAGATCTGATCAACGCTGTCTGCTGTGGAGAATCCCGGCAATGTCGCCAGGCGCAGGATATCCTCATCACCCAGGTCATCACTCGCACTGATCAGCCCTTTTTTCAGCGCCCGTGTCCTGATCGCGTCCCTGTCAAACCCCCTGCCGTCATCCGAAACGGTGAGCACGATCTCCATTCCCTCACGTGCAAGACTGACGCTGATCAGGCCTTGCTCGCTTTTGCCTGCCTCGAGTCGCGCCTGAGGCTGTTCGATACCGTGATATACGGCATTGCGCAACAGGTGTTCAAGCAGTGGAATCGTGCGATCCAGCACGCCGCGATCCATCTCCTGCTCTTCGCCGTGAATCCGTAAATTGGCCTTCTTCCCTGTCGAGGCACAGGTCTGCCGTACCAGTCGGGTCAGGCGCGGCACATGCTGCGTGAACGGAACTGTACGGGTATGCAGGAGTACATCCTGAAGATCAGAGGCCAGTCTCGAATGTTGCGAGAGCAGCATGTCGATTTCATGCTGGGCCTGGTCGAACCCCATGGAGATGTTGCCCAGGTCACTAATGGTCTCTGCAAGCGCGCGGGAGTGTTCCTGGATGGCCGAATACTGGTCGAGCTCGAGCGGGTCAAACCCGTCACCACCCTGGTAATCGGCATCTTTCTGGTAATGCGAGAGTATGTGCGTCTCTGCTTCGATTTCGAGACTGCGCAACTGTTCACGTAACCGCTTGAGTGTCTGTTCGAATTCGTTAAGGTTTGAACGAATGCCGTTGCGTTGCTGCTGCAGCCGGGAACCGAAGGTAATGACCTCGCCGACACCATCGACTAGGCGATCCAGGATGTTGGTCGATATCCTGACTCTCTTGTTTGCATCATCGGTGACAATCGGACGTCTGCGTCTCGGAAATGCCACGATCTCGGCAGTGATTCTTGCCTTGTCTCCGGTGTCCTCGGTAGTGACTTCTTCCTGGCCGGTAGTCTCAGAGACGGCAGATT
>JASFFK010000153.1:0-5653 GCA_050124335.1 Chromatiales bacterium
ATGCGTTCGTCCAGCAGCTGCGGGCAGAGATCCCTCCCCTGGCGCGCATTGACGCCATCGAGATCAGCGAGGAAGAGAGCCCGCAGCAGTATGACAGTTTCAGCATCATAGCCAGCCGTTCCGATACGGCCAGGACAGGTGTACCACCGGATGCAGCGACCTGCCCGGCATGTCTCGCAGAGATCCGCGATCCGGCCGATCGCCGCCACCGCTATCCATTTACGAACTGCACCCATTGCGGACCGCGGCTCTCGATCATTCACGGAATTCCCTATGACCGTGAACAGACCAGCATGGCGGCCTTCACGATGTGCCCGTCATGCCAGGGGGAATATGATTCACCCGCGGACAGACGCTTTCATGCCCAGCCGAATGCCTGTCCCGCCTGTGGCCCCCGCGCCTGGCTCGAAGACCGTGATGGTCGTCATATCGAAACAGATGATCCGGTAGCGACTGCCTCGGAATTACTGAGCCGGGGGAACATCCTGGCACTCAGGGGAATCGGTGGTTTCCACCTCGCTGCGGATGCAACCAGTCAAAACGCCGTTGCAACCCTCAGGGAACGCAAGCGTCGCCAGGCAAAGCCTTTTGCGCTGATGGCCAGGGACATGGATGTTATCCGGCGCTATTGTGATGTCAACGAACAGGAAGCCGCACTGCTCCGGAGCACAACAGCCCCGATCGTGCTGTTGCGCCGCAAGGCGGAAGCCTCGCCACTCCCCGAAACAATTGCTCCCGGCCAGAGTTTGCTCGGCTTCATGCTGCCTTATTCACCGCTTCATCATCTTTTGCTGGAATCATTCGAGACACCGCTGGTCATGACCTCCGGCAACCTCAGCGATGAGCCACAGGCAATCGCAAACGCAGATGCCCGGCAGCGGCTTGGAACGATTGAGGATTACCTGCTGTTACACGACCGCGAGATTGTCAATCGCGTCGACGACTCTGTCGTCCGTGTCATCAATGGCAGGGAAAGGATCCTGCGACGGGCGCGCGGCTATGCTCCCGCCTCACTCCCGCTCCCTGCCGGTTTCGGGAAGACACCCGCAATCCTCGCGCTCGGTGGCGAGCTCAAGAACAGCTTTTGTCTTGTGCACCATGGCGAGGCGATCCTGTCCCAGCACATGGGCGACCTCGAGGATTTCAGCACCTTCGGGGACTATCTCAAAAACCTCGATCTCTATGCACGGCTCTACCGGCACGAGCCTGACATCATCGCCATCGATGCCCATCCGGAATATCTCTCTTCCAAGCATGGTCGGGAGCTGGCGGCGCGGAATTCCCGGCAGTTACAGGAGATCCAGCATCATCACGCCCATATCGCCTCCTGCCTCGCTGAAAACGGGCATGCCCGTGACGCCGGTCCGGTTATCGGTGTTGCGCTCGATGGCCTTGGTTATGGCAGAGATGGAACGATCTGGGGTGGCGAGTTCCTCGTCGCCGACTACCTGGATGCAAGGCGCATCGGCTGCCTGACTCCCGTACCGATGCCGGGTGGCACCATGGCGATCCTGGAGCCCTGGCGCAACACGTTCGCGCAACTGCAGCTGCTAGAGGACTGGACTCTGTTGCGCGAGACATATGCGGGTCTGGAACTTATCCGGCACCTCGACAATCTGCCCACAGCAGTCCTTTCGGCGATGATGGCCAAAGGCATCAACAGCCCGCTGACATCCTCTGCCGGACGACTCTTCGACGCCGTCGCGGCCGCCGCCGGGGTCTGTCGCGACAGAATCCAGTACGAGGGACAAGCCGCAATCGAGTTCGAAGCCCTGGTCGATAGCAACAGGCTGGCGACGACACGGGGCTACGACTTCAGCATTTCCGGTGGAGAATTTGCCCGGATCGACCCTGCCCCGATGTGGCGTCAGTTGCTGAAAGACTTGCAGCAAGGGCAAGAGACTGCAATCATCAGTGAACGCTTTCACAAGGGGCTCGCAGCGGCCATCTCCCGCATGGTCTGTCATCTCGCCAGCCAGCAGCAAATCGAAACGATTGCACTGTCTGGCGGTGTATTCCAGAACGCAACCCTGCTGACACTCGTCGAGCGGTCATTACAAAAGCAGGGACTCAGGGTACTGGCCCATTCCCGCATTCCCGCGAATGACGGCGGCCTGGCGCTGGGACAGGCGATGATTGCTGCTGCACATGCCATCAAACATGAGGATCAGGACTGATGTGTCTCGGAATTCCCGGACAGATACTCGAAATCACCGATGCCGAAAACAGCATGGCCAAAGTTGATGTGTCGGGCGTACGCCGCGAAGTCAATATTGCATGCATCATCGATGACGATCATACCGTCGAGGAGTGTGTCGGCGACTGGGTCCTGGTGCATGTCGGTTTCGCCATGAGCCGGATTGACGAGGATGAAGCCCGGCAGACCCTCGCCATCCTCAGCGAACTCGGCGAAGTCCAGGCAGAGCTCGACACCATGCAAACGTCGGCCTGACCATCATGCAGGACAACCAGGAGCATCTCGACGCGCTCTACCCCTTTCTCTCTGGGCGTGAGAAGGATGAAGCCAGTCAAAACGATGTACTGCTGGAGTCGGTGCATCGCAAGGCAGCGCACAGCATGGATGTCAAACAGGCCTTCTTCGAAACCAATGCGCAGCCACTGATCGCCATGGCCCGCGCCATCGCCGCTGTTTACCAGTCGGGGCACCGCATGTTCTCCATGGGCAACGGCGGCTCGAGCTGCGATGCATCGCATTTTGCAGTGGAGTTCCAGCATCCCGTGACAGCCGGCCGCCCTTCCCTGCCAGCCATGAATCTCGCCATGGACACGGCCATGATAACGGCTGTAGCCAACGACATCGGTGTACGGCATCTCTTCACCCGCCAGGTCGAGGCCCACGGGTCTTCCGGTGACGGATTGATCGGCTTCTCGACCAGTGGCAACTCGGAGAATCTCATGGCGGCCTTCGAAAAAGCCCGGCGTATCGGCATGACAACCTTCGGCCTGGCCGGTGGTACCGGTGGCGACATGCTCTCCAGCGGACTGCTCGATCACTGCCTTGTCGTCGAAACCGACTCCATCCATCGCGTGCAGGAAGTTCATGTTGCCTGCTATCACATCCTCTGGGACCTGACGCATACACTGCTTGCCGATTCGCGTGGCAAGGGAGGAGCACGGGCATGAAATTCGTCGACGAATTCCGTGACAACGAAAAAGCGCAATCTCTCAAACGCGAGATTCATGCGCTGGCCGGGCGTATCGGGTGCACCCGCGAAAAACCGCTGCTGCTGATGGAATTCTGTGGTGGCCACACCCACGCGATCTTCCGATACGGCATCGAGCAGATGCTACCCGACAGTATCGAGATGGTGCACGGTCCTGGCTGCCCGGTTTGCGTTCTTCCGATGGGCCGCGTGGATGACTGTGTTGCGCTGGCCGAGCGGCCCGGCGTCATCTTCGCGACTTTCGGCGATGCCATGCGTGTACCGGGATCCCGCAAGAGCCTGTTGCAGGCCAAGGCCGGCGGAGCCGATATCCGCATGGTCTACTCACCCCTCGACGCTCTCTCGCTTGCACGCAAGAATCCCGGGCACGAGGTCATCTTCTTCGGTCTTGGTTTCGAGACCACGATGCCAAGCACCGCGCTCACTGTGCTGCAGGCAGAGAAAGAAGGCATCCGCAACTTTTCCCTTTTCTGCAATCACATTACGACCGTGCCGACGATCAAGGCCATCCTCGACTCACCCGATATGAAAATCGACGGTTTTCTGGCACCGGGCCACGTGAGCATGGTGATCGGCGCGCGGCCGTTTGACTTCGTGGCCCGGGATTACAACCGGCCAATCGTGATCACGGGCTTCGAGCCTCTCGACATTCTCCAGTCGATCTGGATGTTGCTCAGGCAGATCGCGGAAGGACGCTGCGAGGTCGAGAACCAGTACTCGCGCGTCGTGCCTCCCGCAGGCAACAGGGCTGCGCTTGAGGCCATCAGCAAGGTCTTCGAGATTCGGGAATTCTTTGAGTGGCGAGGCCTTGGCTCCATCGACCATTCCGGCGTCAGAATCCGGGAGGCATATGCCGATTTTGATGCAGAGCAAAAATTCCCGGTACCGAACCTGCAGATTGCCGACCCCCGATCCTGCCAGTGCGGCGAGGTCGTCAAGGGCGTCATCAAGCCATGGGAGTGCAAGATTTTCGGTACTGCCTGCACACCGGAAACCCCCATGGGCGCACTCATGGTCTCATCAGAGGGCGCCTGTGCTGCCTATTTCAGCTATGGCAGCGTCAGTATCGACGAGCTCGTCGCACGTCGCGAGGCAAAGGCATGAGCGACGCCTCGGTCACGGATATCCGGCGTCCGCGAGGCAAACTCCGGGGAGAGACCATCACGCTGTCACATGGTGCTGGTGGCAAGGCGATGCATGATCTTATCGAGGACCTCTTCGTTTCCGGTTTCGACAACCGGGAACTCGACCTGCTCGAGGACCAGGCCCGTTTCGATCTTGCGTCCGTGACCGCAAGAGGCGACAGGCTCGCGCTGACGACGGACTCCTATGTCGTCGATCCCCTCTTCTTTCCTGGCGGGGATATCGGCAAGCTGGCCGTGACCGGTACGGTCAATGACCTGGCTGTTGGCGGGGCCATACCGTTATGGCTCACCTGCGGCATGATCATCGAGGAAGGCCTGACAGTGGAGGAGCTGCGGCGCGTGGTCACATCGATGAAACAGGCAGCCGACGAGGCCGGCGTTCGCATCGTGACAGGCGACACCAAGGTGGTTCACAAGGGCGCGGCCGACAAGCTTTTCATTAATACCGCGGGGGTCGGCGTCATCCCGAAAGGTGTCGAGATCAATGCCCGTCGTGCCCGACCCGGGGACAGGATCATCATCAACGGCTATATTGGCGATCATGGTGCCGCTATCGTCGACGCGCGCGGCGAACTCGCCATCGAGAACAGTATCGAGACCGACTGTCAGCCGCTGAACGGACTCGTACAGGCCATGCTGACTACCTGCCCTGACATTCACTGCCTGCGGGATGCCACGCGTGGCGGACTGGCAACTGTGCTCAACGAGTTTGCAACTGACAGCCGGGTCGCGCTGCGCATCGAGGAGCAGGCATTACCGGTGCGGGACGAGGTCCGCGGCATGTGCGAAATCCTCGGACTGGATCCGCTGTATCTCGCAAATGAAGGAAAACTCGTTGCCATCGTTCCCGGCGAATGTGCTGATGCATTGCTCGCAGCAATGCAGGCGCATCCGGCCGGTACAGAGAGCCGGATTATCGGCGAGGTGAACGCGTCTCCGGAAGCAACCGTGCTGATGTCGACGCTTTTCGGCGGTGAGCGCATCGTCGACCTGCTTGTCGGCGAACAGTTGCCGAGGATCTGCTGATGTCGCTGTTGCTACTCGGTTTCCTGATCGGGATGCGCCATGCGCTCGATGCCGATCACGTGGCAGCCGTCGCATCACTCGCCGCACGCTCCCACTCTTTCGCCGATACCATCCGTCAGGGAACCTTCTGGGGGATCGGCCATACCATCACCCTCGTCCTCTTCGGCTCCATGGTGATCTGGATGGACAGTGTCATGCCGGAGCAGATCGCGCTCTGGCTGGAGTATGCCGTCGGTGTGATGCTGGTATTACTCGGTTTCGATGTGGTCCGCCGCGTGGTCCAGGACCGTGTCCATT
>JASFFK010000154.1:0-5641 GCA_050124335.1 Chromatiales bacterium
GCGCATGAAGCGAGATTCGTGGACCTTGTGGATGAAGTACTGCAGCATCTTTTCGGTCACTGTGAAGTCGGCAATGACGCCGTCCTTCATCGGGCGTATTGCCTCGATATTGTGCGGTGTACGGCCGAGCATGCGTTTTGCCTCTTCCCCGACGGCTGCAACCGATTTGGTGCTGCCACGCGCCTTGTCTGTGCGGATCGCGACGACGGATGGTTCGTTCAGAACAATGCCCTGATCACGGGCGTAGATGAGGGTGTTGGCGGTGCCGAGGTCGATCGAGAGATCGTTGGAGAATATGCCACGAAAGCGGTTAAACATTGGCGCTCAATTCCGTAAATAGTTGTTACTTCAGGCTGGATTGCGGGACACGGGTTCCCGTTCCGCATAAGCCCGCTAATCTAGCAATCAGGAGGGGTTGCGGCAAGGAAAACATGGTTCTCTGAACCGAGGGTTTTTCCCTGTTTTTTGCGGTCGCACGGCATGTGCAAGGTGTTACAGCTCGCCTGCATGTGGTACCTTTGGCGCCTTTCCCGGACAAAAGTTCCATTCCGAATTACAGAGCCGAATTTCGAGCGAGTTCCCGATGAGTTTCGATCAATCCGATGTGGAGAAAATTGCCCATCTGGCGCGTCTTGCCGTGCAGGATGAGGAGGCGAAAAAGCTGAGTGGCGACCTGTCACGCATTCTTGATCTTGTCGCGCAGATGGAGCAGGTGGACACCAGCGCTGTCGAGCCGATGGCGCACCCGTTACACATGACCCAGCGGCTGCGCGAGGATCAAGTGACCGAGGAGAACCATCGTGATCTCTACCAGTCCATTGCCCCGGCGACCGAGAATGGCCTCTACCTGGTGCCGAAGGTGATCGAATGATGCATGACAAAACCATCACGGAGCTCGCCGCTGGACTGCAGGCACGTGAATTTACGAGTGTCGAGCTCACCCGGCATTTCCTGGACCGCATCGGGAGACTCGATGAAAACCTGAACAGCTTCATCACACTCACCCCGGAGCTGGCGCTCGAGGAGGCCAGGGCAGCCGATGCGCGTATTGCGGCCGGCGATGCAGGCCCCTTGACCGGGATTCCCGTCGCGCACAAGGATATCTACTGCACGCGCGGTGTCAAAACCAGCTGTGGCTCGCGCATGCTCGACAGTTTCACTGCCCCCTACGATGCGCATGTCGTCAGCAGCCTGAGGGATGCCGGTGCAGTCATGCTTGGCAAGACCAACATGGACGAGTTCGCGATGGGGTCGACCAACGAGTCGAGTTTCTACGGCCCTGTCAAAAACCCCTGGGACACCGGGAGGGTACCGGGTGGCTCTTCGGGCGGTTCGGCAGCGGCCGTTGCTGCGCGCCTCTGTGCCGCGGCGACCGGTACCGATACCGGAGGTTCGATTCGCCAGCCCGCATCACATTGTGGCATCACAGGGCTCAAGCCGACCTACGGGCGTGTTTCGCGTTATGGAATGATTGCCTATGCATCGAGTCTCGACCAGGGTGGTCCCATGGCGAAAACCGCCGAGGATGCCGCTATCCTGCTGCAGGCGATGGCCGGCTTTGACAAGCGGGATTCCACCTGCAGCGAGACCCCGGTGCCTGACTATTCAGCAACCCTCAACGACTCTGTCGAGGGCCTGAAGATCGGCCTGCCGGCAGAGTATTTCGACGCCGGGCTTGATGACGGCGTGCGCAAGTCCGTCGAAGAGGCCGTCGAGCTCTTCAAGTCACTCGGCGCCGAGGTCAGGGAAATCAGCCTGCCGAACACGGGGCTGGCGGTGGCCTCCTACTATGTCGTGGCGCCGGCCGAGTGCTCCTCGAACCTCTCCCGATACGATGGTGTCCGCTTCGGCCATCGGTGCGAGGATCCGAAAGATCTCGAGGATCTCTACAAGCGATCACGCTCCGAGGGCTTTGGCGCCGAGGTCAAGCGCCGCATCATGATCGGCACCTATGTGCTCTCCGCCGGTTACTACGATGCCTTCTACCTGAAGGCGCAGAAGATCCGGCATCTCATTTCCGATGATTTCCGCAAGGCCTTTACGGAGGTCGATGTCATCATGGGACCGGCGTCACCGACCACGGCCGTCGCGCTTGGCGAGATGGCCAACGACCCGGTCTCGATGTACCTGTCGGATGTCTACACGGTCATGACAAACATGGCCGGATTGCCCGGTATCTCAATCCCCGTGGCCCCGGTGCAGGGATTGCCGGTCGGCCTGCAGATCACCGGTAACTACTTCGACGAGGCACGCCTGCTCAACATAGCGCACCTTTTCCAGCAGAACAGCGACTGGCACAAGAAGATGCCGGAGGGGGTCTGACCATGCATTGGGAAACTGTCATCGGACTCGAAATCCATGCCCAGCTTGCGACCAGAAGCAAGATCTTTTCGGGCGCATCCACGGCCTATGGCGCGGAGCCCAACACCCAGGCCTGCCTCGTCAGCCTCGGCATGCCGGGCGTGCTGCCGGTTCTCAATGGTGAGGCCGTGCGCATGGCGATCATGTTCGGTACCGCGATCGATGCCGAACTCGGCCGTCGGAACGTCTTCGCCCGCAAGAACTACTTCTACCCGGACCTGCCGAAGGGTTACCAGATCAGCCAGTTCGAACTGCCGATCGTCGGTCCGGGCCAGGTTGAAATCAGCGTAGACGGAGAGAGCAAGACGGTCGGAGTGACTCGGGCGCATCTCGAGGAGGACGCCGGCAAGTCGCTGCATGAGGATTTTCACGGCATGTCAGGCATCGATCTCAACCGGGCCGGCACGCCGTTGCTCGAGATCGTGTCAGAGCCCGACATGCGATCTGCGAAGGAGGCTGTCGCCTATGCGCGCAAGGTCCACCAGATCGTTCGCTATCTCGGTATCTGTGATGGCAACATGCAGGAGGGCTCTTTCCGTTGCGACGCGAATGTCTCGGTACGCCTGAAGGAACACACCGAGTTCGGCACGCGCACGGAACTCAAGAATATCAACTCCTTCCGCTTTCTCGAGCGCGCGATCAACTACGAGGTCGAACGCCAGATCGACCTGATCGAGAGCGGCGGGAAAGTGGTGCAGGAGACGCGTCTGTATGATGCCGACAAGGACGAGACGCGTTCGATGCGTTCCAAGGAAGAGGCCAATGACTATCGCTATTTTCCGGACCCGGACCTGCTGCCGGTCGAGATCAGCGACGCAATGATCGACGCGGTGAGGGCCTCGCTGCCCGAGATGCCGGATGTGCGACGTGAGCGCTTCGAATCGGAATTCGGACTGTCGCGCCAGGATGCCGAGAGTCTCACGGCCAGTCGCGAGATGGCTGATTATTTCGAAACCGCCAATGGTATCGCGCGCGATGCGAAGCAGACGGCGAACTGGATCATGGGCGAGCTGTCTGCGGCCATGAATCGCGAGAGTCGGGATATCAACACCTCGCCCGTGACAGCCGAATTGCTCGGTGGCATGGTCAAGCGCATCGCTGATAACACCATCTCCGGCAAGATCGCCAAGGATGTCTTCGAGGCGATGTGGAATGGCGAGGGTTCTGCCGATGACATCATCGAGGCAAAGGGACTCAAACAGATCACTGACACAGGTGCCATCGAGGCGATTGTCGACGAGGTACTGGCCAGTAACCCGCAACAGGTCGAGAATTTTCGCAATGCGCCCGACGACAAGAAGGGCAAGATGATCGGTTTCTTTGTCGGCCAGGTCATGAAGGCCTCGAAAGGAAAGGCCAACCCGCAGCAGGTCAACCAGTTGCTCAGGGAGAAGCTCTAGCGCCCCATGCTCCCGGGAGAAGCCTGTCTGGAACAATGCTTCCCGGATGCTGCTCCCGGTTCAGTCCCTGACGCTGTCGTGAATGCTTTCCCAGAGCTCGCGGGATATTCTCTGTGCCTCGCTGACCTGGTCAGCATCCATCTCCTTCTCGAGGATGCGCAGGCTCCGTGATGCCGTCGGGAACTCCCGGGCCGCTGCGAGATTGAGCCAGGCGTAGGCCATGACATAGTCTCTCGGCAGGCCTTTCCCGAGCACATAGAGCTTTGCGAGAGAGAACTGGGCAGCAGGGTCTCCTTTTTCGGCGGCCTTGAGGAACCATTCCGCCGCCTTGCCCAGGTCTCTTTCGACACCAAGTCCCCGTTCGAACATCAGGCCGATGTTGTATTGCGCCTGGTGTGACCCCTGTCCGGCGGCCTTCTCGAGCCAGTATTTCGCCTGGTCGTAGTCCTGTCCGACGCCGGTTCCGTCGATGTGCAGCATCCCGAGATCAAACTGTGATTGCCTGTCCCCCTGTTTGGCCGCGCGTTCGAGCCAGCGGGCCGCGAGCGCCTGGTCCTGTTCGACCCCGTTGCCCTGAAAATAGGCCGCGGCCAGACGGTACTGCGCCAGAGCGAGTCCCTGCTCGGCGGCATGCAGAAACCAGCGTGCAGCGCGCGCACTATCCTGTCGAATGCCATCCCCGTGCAGATAGGCAAGTCCGAGGTCGTACTGGGCCTCGGCCAGCCCCTGCAGGGCAGCACGGCGCAGCCAGCGATAGGCTCTTGTGGCATCTTCCGTGACGCCCTTGCCCTCCCGGAAGAGCTCTGCGAGCTGGTACTGTGCTCCTGCATCACCCTGCCGGGCTGCCTTCAGATACCAGCTGGCTGCAACCCCGGCATCCTCTTCCAGGCCTTCGCCCCTCAGGTACATCCCGGCAAGCTCGACCTGCGCTTTCAGGTAACCCTTGTCCGCGGATCGTTTGAAGTAATCGGCTGCTTCCATCAGCTCCCCGTCGCGGTAGGCCTCCAGACCACGCTTGTAGTCGCTGCGTGTATCAGCGAAAGCCTGGCCCGGGAGGACCAGGAGCGCCAGCAGGAGCACGCCGGGCGTCAGGCTATTCCTCATAGAGGATGACCTCGTCGGCCTGCATGGAATAGGCAGATGTGGCGATATCGTTTTCAACCAGGGACGTCTCGAGTGTGCCAGTCACCCAGTAGGGTTCCCACATCCTGTCCATTTTCAGTGGTGTGCCGGGCTTGACGTGGATGATCTGGTTCGGGGGCGGGGGAGGAACATGGATGCAGGCTCCCATGTAGGGGACCAGGAAAAATTCCGTCGCTTCCTGGTTGTCATTGAACTCGAGAGGAACAATGAACCCGGGGATCCTGATGCGGGTGCCATCCAGTTCCGGCCGCACGTTGGTCGAACTCAGGATCTCCTGCCACTCGGGATCCATTGCCTGCGCAACAGCGTTGGCAGCTTCCTGTGACAAGGGGTCGACGGGCCCATCTTCGAAAGGTAAAGCGTCCCCGTGATCGACGGGAGGCATCGATTCCAGTTTCGCCAGTTCCTCGGGCGGCATCAGTTCCGTCCAGTCAATTTCGCGAGCTTCTGATGCACCCTGGCCGTTGTTTTCAGCTATGGCCGGTGCGGCAACGAAAACGAGATAGAGGAATCCGGCTAAGAGGCAAGAATGACGCATGGTTTCCATGACTCCGTTACAATTCAGACAGGCTAACAAGATAACACGACAGCGAACAGGACGTGGAACCACAGCAACCCCCTGCGGTCAGGCTGGAAAGGTTGCGCTTCGACTGGAAAAAGCGCGGCCCGGGGCTTCTCAGAATCGATGAATTTCTTATCGGGAGGGGAGAAACACTCTTTCTCTACGGACCATCAGG
>JASFFK010000155.1:0-5613 GCA_050124335.1 Chromatiales bacterium
GCGACAACTGGCTTGAACCGAAGAACTCCTTCATCGCGGCCGAAACCGGCTTGGAGTTGATCATCTCCTGCGGCATCAGACCCTCGCTCTCGGCGAGACTCAGACGCTCCTTGACAGCGCGTTCCACGCGCACCAGACCAATACGGAACTGGTTTTCGGCCATCTCGCCGACACAGCGCACGCGACGGTTGCCGAGATGGTCGATATCGTCAACGGTACCATTGCCGTTACGGATATCGATCAGCGTCCTGAGCACATCGATGATGTCGTCATTCGACAGCGTGCCCTCGCCCTCGGACTCATCGCGACCGAGACGACGGTTGAATTTCATGCGGCCAACTGCCGAGAGGTCGTAACGGTCCAGCGAGAAGAAAAGATTATTGAAAAGATTCTCCGCGGCGTCTTTTGTCGGCGGCTCACCGGGACGCATCATGCGATAGATCTCGACCTGGGCCTCGAGCTGGCTCGTGGTCGGGTCGATACGCAGGGTATCGGAGATGAACGGACCGTGATCGAGATCGTTCGTGAAGATGGTTTCGATCTGCTTCACACCGGCCTGGAGCAGTGTCTCGATTGCGGACTCAGTCAGCTCGTCGTTCACATTTGCGAGCAGTTCACCGGTCGACTTGTCGATGACGTTGTGTGCCAGGGTTTTGCCAGCAAGGAAAGAGACCGGCACCTCGAGCTTGGTGATACCGGCCTTGTCGAGTTCGCGAATGTGCCGCTGGGTAATGCGACGTCCGGCCTCGACGAGCAGCTTGTTCTTGATCTTGACATCGAAGTCGAGTGTTTCGCCACGCAGGCGCGTCGGCACGAGGTCGACGGTGATGCCTTTTGTTCCAAGTTCGAAACGATCTGTCTCGAAGAACATGCCGACGATCTGCTCTGTGTCGTAGCCGAGCGCTCGCAACAGGATCGTCGCCGGAATCTTGCGACGACGGTCGATGCGAACGAAGACGCAATCCTTGGGATCGAACTCGAAATCGAGCCAGGAGCCGCGATAGGGAATGACGCGTGCCGAGAAGAGCAGCTTGCCGGACGAATGGGTCTTGCCCTTGTCATGGTCGAAGAAGACACCCGGCGAGCGGTGCAACTGGGAGACGATGACACGCTCGGTGCCATTGATCACGAAAGTGCCGGTATCAGTCATGAGCGGCATTTCGCCCATGTAGATTTCCTGCTCGCGCACCTCCTTGACCTTCGGAGGCGTACTCTTGGAATCCTTGTCGTAGATGACGAGCTTGACGAGAACGCGCAGCGGTGCCGCGTAGGTCACGCCGCGCAACTGGCATTCGCGCACATCGAATGGCGGCTCGCCGAGACGGTAACTCACATACTCCAGGACGGCACTGCCCGAGTGGCTGACAATCGGAAAGACGGAACTGAAGGCTGCATGCAGGCCAACGTTCTCGCGTTCGTCAGGTTTGTTGTCGAGCTGGAGAAAGGTGCGAAAGGAGTCAATCTGTGTCGCCAGCAGAAAGGGAACATCGAGAATCGTTTTCTGCTTGCTGAAGTCCTTACGGATACGCTTCTTTTCTGTGAAACTATACGCCATGCTTACCGTCCCTCGGGATCAGTGAATACGCCCGCCATGCGGGTAACCGGGGACTCGCCAGCCCCGCCATTACTATTGCCTGCCCGGCAGAGTGCTGAAATTCGCTCGGGTGGTGCGAGACAAGGCGAAATCGGACGAAAAAGCGCAGTTTACGTACTGGTAAATGAGCATTTCGAGTTCGATTTAAACCCCGTATCGTGGCTCCCGAGTAGAGTTTCAGCCGCCTGCCACAAGCGGCAAAAGGCCGATGGCCTTCTCGGCCATCAGCCTGGTCTGCAGTCGCAATTGCGACGCCCTGCAAGGTCTTACTTGACCTCGACAGTAGCGCCTGCTTCCTCGAGCTGCTTCTTGATGTCTTCGGCTTCTTCCTTCGAAACACCTTCTTTCAGGGTCGTCGGAGCGCCTTCAACAGATTCCTTGGCTTCTTTCAGGCCCTGGCCGGTGATGCCGCGAACGGCCTTGATGACAGCCACCTTGTTGTCGCCGAAGCCAGCCAGAACCACGTCGAATTCTGTCTTCTCTTCAGCGGCAGCGGCATCGCCACCAGCACCAGGCGCTGCGACAGCAACAGCTGCAGCTGCTGCAGAGACGCCAAATTTCTCTTCCATTGCCTCGATGAGCTCGACAACTTCCATCACGCTCATGTTGGCAATTGCTTCCAGGATATCTTCTTTACTCACGATGTTTCTCCTAACGGTTAAACACGATAATTAAGGTGAAAACAGGTTGTGGCCTAGGCCGCCTCTTTCGCGTCTTTGATTGCAGCAACCGTACGTACAAGCTTGCCCGGCACCTCGTTCATGGTGCGCGCCAGCTTCTCGATCGGCGCCTTCATGACGGCCATCAACAAGCTGACAGCTTCGTCGTATGTCGGCATCTTCGCCAGGGTTCCGATCTCACCCGGCTCAAGCAGCTTTCCACTGATGGAAACCAGCTTGACCTCGAGTTTCTCGTGGTCCTTGGCGAAATCCTTGATGACGCGTGCAGCGGAGCCCGGATCTTCCTGGGAGAAGGCCAGAATAAGAGGGCCGGTCAGACCTTCGGTCATGCACTCGAATTCCGTGCCTTCTACCGCGCGGCGAGCAAGGGAGTTCTTGACGACACGAAGATAGACACCACTGTTACGTGCCTCGACACGCAGCTGCGTCATCTCATCGACTGTCAGACCCCGGTACTCGGCTGCGATGGCAGAGTAGGCGTTGGCTGCAACTTCAGCGACTTCGGCGACAATGGCCTTTTTCTGCTCCAGATTCAGAGCCACAAGTCACCTCCTGATTACGGTGGAACCCGGGGGTTCCGGTTAACTTACCCGGCCAGAGGGCCGGTACGTTTCACGAGACCGTCACCAGGCAACCGTGTCTAGCGGTAGATCCTGATCGGGCCCGTCTGCGCGGGATATTAAGCCGGCAACAGCCGGCACCTGCGGTCTTTGACGGTAACGACTGCCGTCAGGCAGCCGCGACCCCAAAGTTCGTTGCGAAGCCGTCTCGTGACAGCTTCAAATCTCGTTCGAAAGTCCGCAAAGCGAGCTCTCGTTTTGCGGGATCATGTCCCGCTGGCAAGCCTGCCAGAACCGGATCCGGCGCATGTCCGGATCCGGCAATATGCAGAAGCCTCAGATATCTATCGACGTCTGGTCCAGTGAGAGACCCGGACCCATGGTCGTTGAAACGGAGACCTTCTTGAGGTAAATGCCTTTTGCAGAACTCGGCTTGAGCTTCTTCAGGTCGGCAATCAGGGCTTCGAGATTCTGCTGCAGGGCGGCAGGCTCGAAACTCGCCTTGCCGATTGTGCAGTGAATGATGCCTGCCTTGTCAGTACGAAACTGGACCTGTCCCGACTTGGCGTTCGTAACAGCCTCGGCGACATTGGGCGTGACCGTGCCGACCTTCGGGTTCGGCATCAGTCCGCGCGGACCGAGAATCTGTCCGAGCTGACCGACAACACGCATGGCGTCCGGGCTGGCAATAACAACATCGAAATCCATCTTGCCGGCCTTGACTTCTTCAGCCAGGTCTTCCATGCCGACGATATCGGCACCGGCCTGTTTGGCCGCTTCAACATTGTCACCCTGTGTAAAGACTGCGACACGGACGTCCTTGCCGGTACCGTTCGGCAGAACCGTGGAACCACGCACGACCTGGTCGGACTTACGGGGATCGACGCCAAGATTGATGGAGACATCGACACTCTCCTCGAACTTGACCGAAGAGATTTCTTTCAGCAGCGAGAATGCTTCCGGTGCTGCATAGGCCTTGCCCGGCTCGACCTTCTCGGCGATCATTTTCATTCGCTTGGACATTCTGGCCATGACTACTCAACCCCCTCGACATCAATTCCCATGCTGCGTGCAGATCCTGCGATCGTGCGTACGGCAGCATCCATGTCAGCAGCCGTCAGGTCCGGCATCTTGGTAGTGGCGATCTCTTCGAGCTGTGCACGATTGACCTTGCCGACCTTGTTGGTGTTAGGCTCACCGCTGCCTTTGGCGATACCGGCTGCCTTTCTCAGCAACACTGCTGCCGGCGGCGTTTTCATGATGAACGTGAACGAGCGGTCGCTGTATACCGTGATCACGACAGGAACAGGCATGCCCTTTTCGAGGCTCTGCGTCTGGGCATTGAATGCCTTGCAGAACTCCATGATATTGACGCCATGCTGACCCAGCGCAGGGCCGACAGGCGGACTCGGATTGGCTTCCTGTGCAGGAACCTGAAGCTTGATGTAAGCCTCTATTTTCTTGGCCATCTTTCTCTCCGCGGGTGCAAACGCCTGTCCACCACTCGGGTCATCAGGCTCCCCATCTGTTCAAGTACAACAATATAAGGTGCCGCACACGCGGCACTCTGGTCAGGTTTTCTCGACCTGACCGAATTCGAGATCAACGGGCGTGGAACGACCGAAGATCATGACAGAGACGCGCAGCAGGTTCTTGTCGTAATCGACTTCCTCGACGACACCGTTAAAGTCGTTGAATGGTCCATCGATAACGCGAACAACCTCTCCCGGCTCGAACAGCACTTTCGGACGCGGCTTGTCGATACCCTCCTGCACTCGCTGCAGGATGGCTTCCGCCTCCTTGTCAGTGATCGGCACAGGCTTTGACTTGTTCTTGTCGCCGGTACTGCCGATGAAACCCATTACACGCGGCACATCTTTTACCAGGTGCCAGGCCTCGTCGGACATCTCCATGTTGACAAGCACATAGCCGGGGAAGAACTTGCGCTCGCTCCTGCGCTGCGCGCCACCCCGCATTTCGACAACCTCTTCCGTCGGCACGAGAATGTCGCCGAAGCTGTCTTCCATCCCGGCGCGCCTGATTGCTTCCTCGAGGGAACGCTTTACCTGTGACTCGTAGCCCGAAAAGGCATGGACAACATACCAGCGCTTGGTCATCTATCAGCCCCCCTGGCCAGTCAGCATCTGCACGACCCAGAAGAGGATCGAGTCAACGGCCCACAGGAAGAGGCCAACGATGATGACAATCACGAGGACTGCCAGTGTCGTCTGCACGGTTTCCGGACGCGTCGGCCAGATAACCTTTCGCACCTCGGCACGCGCCTCGCTGGCAAAGCTCCAGAGCGCACGCCCCTGGCTTGATGTCAGGGCAATTGCACCTCCGACGAGGAGCGCTGCAAGTACCCCGATCACCCTCAGAAGCTGCGACTGTTCCGCAAACTGGTAATAAGCCGCAACACCGGCAACAACGATGCCGATTGCGATTGCCAGCTTGACGATGTCAAGCGCGGAGCCTTGCTGTTCTGCCTTTGCGTTCATCCTGCCAACTAAATCTGGCAGGCCAGGAGGGACTTGAACCCCCAACCTGCGGTTTTGGAGACCGCTGCTCTGCCAATTGAGCTACTGGCCTGTTATAAAAAAAACTTCTCTGTCAGATGCTGCAAAAGCGGGGACGGCACCAGGCCGTACCCCGCTTTCAACTGTATCTGTATCTGATTACTCGATAATCTTGGATACAACACCGGCGCCGACGGTGCGGCCGCCTTCGCGAATCGCGAAACGCAGGCCCTCTTCCATCGCAATCGGTGCAATCAACGTCA
>JASFFK010000156.1:0-5600 GCA_050124335.1 Chromatiales bacterium
AACAACGACCCGGAAGATGTCGACTACGTCATCCCCGGCAACGATGACGCCATCCGTGCTGTCCAGCTCTACGTTCAGGGTGCCTCCGCCGCCGTCCTCGAGGGTCGCGCGACAGCCGCTGCAGCAGCCGCTGGCAGTGTCGCAGAGGAAGCGCCTGCGGCTGAATGACAGCCCGGGCTTCGCGAAACGGTTACAACCCACAGAATCTAGAGGAAAGACACTATGGCAATTACCGCCGCTCTGGTAAAAGAACTGCGTGAAAGAACTGGCGCCGGCATGATGGAGTGCAAGAAGATGCTCCAGCAGACCGATGGCGATATCGAGGCTGCAATCGAGGAGATGCGGAAGTCGGGCCAGGCCAAGGCCGCCAAAAAGGCAGGCCGCATCGCTGCAGAGGGGCTGATCGTGATCAGCACCGCTGACGATGGCAAGTCTGCCGCCATGGCAGAGGTCAACTGCGAAACGGACTTCGTTGCCAAGGACGAGAACTTCTCCTCCTTTGCCGCAGCCGTCGCTGACCGCGTTCGCAACTCAGAGGCCGATGATGTCGAGGCGCTGATCCAGCTGCCACTCAGGGATGGCGAAGAGACCACCATCGAACAGGCGCGCGAGGGGCTGGTTGCGAAGATCGGCGAGAACATGTCTGTGCGCCGTTTTGTCCGCATGCGTTCGAGCGGAGGTATCTACAGCTACCGCCACGGTGTCCGCATCGGTGTGCTTGTCGACATGGAAGGCGGTGACGAGGAACTCGGCCGCGATATCGCCATGCACATCGCCGCGAGCAACCCGCTGTGCGTTGCGGAATCCGACGTGCCGGCCGACGTGCTCGAAAAAGAGCGCGAGATCTACCGTGACGAGGCTCGCCAGAGCGGCAAGCCGGAAAACATCCTCGACAAGATCATCGAGGGCAAGGTACGCAAGTATCTCGAAGGCGTCACATTGCTCGGCCAGGCGTTCGTGAAGGACCCCGACACCACGGTCGCCAAGCTGCTCGAGAAATCCGGCGCCAGGGTTATTGCCTTCAGACGCTTCGAAGTCGGTGAAGGTATCGAGAAAAAACAGGAAGACTTCGCTGCCGAAGTCATGGCCCAGGTCAAGGGTTCCTGATCCTTCGACATCAATGCAAAAAGCGCTCCATCACGGAGCGCTTTTGCTATACAGTTCGTGTCTATGAGTGAACCTGCCTACCATCGTATCCTGCTGAAGCTTTCGGGCGAAGCGCTCATGGGAGAGAGTGATTTCGGTATCGATCCCGCAATACTCGAACGCCTCGCGGGCGATGTCCGCCAGCTGACTGCCGCCGGCGTTCAGCTTGGCATCGTTATCGGGGGAGGCAATATCTTCCGCGGTGCCGGCCTTGTCCGGAGCGGTATCGACCGCGTGACCGGTGATCACATGGGGATGCTCGCCACTGTCATGAATTCACTGGCGATGCACGATTTCCTGCGCCGTGCCGGCGTCAACAGCCGTGTCTATTCCGCATTCCGTATCGACGGCGTTTGTGATCATTTCCAGCGTGACGCTGTTGTCGCCTTCATGGAGCAGGGTGGTGTGGCCATGCTCGCCGCAGGTACAGGCAACCCTTTTTTTACCACTGACAGCGCCGCGAGCCTGCGTGCGATCGAGATCGGCGCTGACCTGATGGTCAAGGCGACCAAGGTCAACGGCATCTACTCCGATGATCCAGTTACCAATCCGGACGCCCGTTTTTACGAAAAGCTGGATTACGACCGTGTACTGAGCGAGAATCTCGGGGTTATGGACCTCAACGCCATACTCCTGTGTCGCGACCATGATTTGCCGCTTCGAGTCATGAACATTTACGAACCAGGGGCGCTGCAGCGCCTGATTAACGGAGAGCCTGTCGGCACTCTTGTGCAGAGAGAATCAAACGCATGATTGACGATATAAAAAGTGATGCTGCCGAGCGCATGGGCAAGAGCGTCCACGCGCTTGAAACCGAGCTGGCCAAGTTACGCACCGGCCGCGCCCACCCCAGCCTGCTGGAACATATCAACGTCTCCTATTACGGGTCAGATACGCCACTCAACCAGGTTGCCAACGTGACCGTGGAAGACGGGCGTACGCTGGTTGTCCAGCCCTGGGAGCAGAGCATGGTTTCTGCTGTCGAGAAGGCGATCCTCGAATCCGACCTCGGCCTCAATCCCAACACGGCCGGTACCGTGATCAGGATTCCGCTGCCGCCCCTGACAGAGGAGCGGCGCAAGGACCTCGCCAAGATCGTCCGCCACGAGGGTGAGCAGGCGAAAGTCGCCGTGCGCAATATCCGGCGCGATGCCAACAATGACCTGAAAAACCTCGTCAAGGAGAAGCTCATCACGGAGGACGACGAGCACCGTGGCCAGGAAGTCATCCAGAACCTCACGGATCAGCACGTGAAAGAGATCGACCAGCGCGTCGAGCAGAAAGAAAAGGACCTGATGACCTTCTAGGTAACATCGGACAGCAAGTGCCACAACAGAGCGATCAAACACAGATACCGCGCCACGTCGCTATCGTCATGGACGGAAACGGCCGCTGGGCCAGGCAGAAGGGAAAACCGCGCACCTACGGGCACAAGGTTGGTTCCTCGAAGGTGCATGATATTGTCGAGGAGAGCAAGGAACTCGGTATCGAGGTACTGACGTTGTTCGCCTTTTCCAGCGAGAACTGGAAACGGCCGAAGAGCGAGGTCACTTTCCTCATGGATCTCATGATCCAGATGCTGAAAAAAGAGATTCGCAAGCTCGAGGAGAAGGGAGTCCAGCTGAGGTTCATCGGCCAGCGTGAACTGCTCCCGGAGAAACTGCTGAAAGTCATCAGGGACTCCGAAGCGCGCACCCGCAACAACAATTCACTGATCCTGCAGATCGCGGCCTCCTACGGCGGTCAGTGGGATATCACGCAGGCTGCCAGGTCGCTGGCAGAAAAAGTGGCCAGGGGAGAACTGCGTCCCGAGCAGATCGACGAGCAAACCTTCGCTGCAGAACTCGCTTTTTCCGATCTTCCTGATGCCGACCTCTTCATTCGTACCGGCGGGGAACTGCGCATCAGCAATTTCCTGCTGTGGCAGGCGGCCTATGCCGAGTTCTATTTCACGGATGTTCTCTGGCCCGACTTCACCGTCGATGAATACCACAATGCGCTCAGGCACTTCGCGAAACGCCAGCGCCGCTTTGGACAGACAGGCGAACAGGTCTCCGGCTGATGCTGCTTCAGCGTCTCATCACCGCACTGGTTCTCGTTCCGCTGGTTGTCTGGGGGGTGCTCAAATCCCCGCATGATCTCTTTGCCCTGCTGGCCGCCGGCGTTTTCCTGATGTGTGGCTGGGAGTGGTCGCGTCTGACCGGCATGCGTTCAATCCTTGCCAGGGCAGGTTACCTGCTGCTGATTGCGGCCATCATGGCCTGGCTCTTTTTCGGAGCGACCCTGCAACAGCAGGACTTGCTCGTCATCGCGTCAGCCGGGATCTGGTGCGGTATCACGGTCGGACTCTTTCTGTGGCGGCAGCGCCCGCTGCAACAGGTCCGCTGGCAGCCGGTTCCCGCTGCGTTTGGCCTCTTGCTCCTGCCTGCCGCCTGGCTCGCACTCCTGCTGTTGCATCTCGGCTCACCGAACGGCCCCGCGATCACGCTCGGGCTCATGGTGCTCATCTGGAGCGCCGATTCCGCTGCCTACTTCACCGGCAAGGCGTTCGGCAGACACAAGCTTGCGCCAGTGCTGAGCCCGGGCAAGACGCTCGAGGGCGTGGCAGGCGGGGTTGTGGCAGCCGCACTCGTCGGTATCCTGCTGTTCCTCTATCTCGGGCACTCTTCCGTCACCGCACTGGCGCTTGCCGCAGGCATCGCGCTCGTCACAGGCCTTGTCTCCGTCGGTGGTGACCTGTTCGAGAGCATGGTCAAGCGCCGCGCCGGCGAGAAGGACAGTGGTCGGCTGCTGCCTGGCCACGGTGGAGTCTGGGACCGTGTCGACAGCCTCGTCTCCAGCAGTCCCGTTTTCGTCGCTGCGCTCTCCCTGGCCGGGTTTGCTGCATGATCAACATCACCCTGCTTGGCTCGACCGGCTCGATCGGCACAAGCACCCTGGATGTCATCCGTCGCCATCCGCGGCGCTTTCGCCTGTTTGCGCTCGCTGCCAACAGCAGCGTCGACAGCATCTATGCGCAGGTCCTGGAATTCAGGCCGGCCTTTGCCGTCCTCGTGGATGCAACCGCTGCTGCGACCCTGCGGTCGCAGCTTGCGTCTGCCGGAGTGGAGACAGAGGTGCTCGACGGTGAAGCCGCTCTCGAGACGGTCGTGTCCCACCCGGATGTCGATGCGGTCATGGCCGCGATCGTCGGCGCTGCGGGCCTGCGGTCTGCGTGGGCCGCGGCCGCGGCCGGCAAGCGCGTCATGCTCGCCAACAAGGAGTCCCTGGTTGTCGCGGGGCAGCTCTTCATGGATGCTGTCGCTGCCAGCGGGGCCGTCCTGCTGCCGGTCGACAGCGAGCACAATGCCGTCTTCCAGTGCCTGCCGGTGCACGGCCGGCAGGGTGTCAGGCGTATCCTGCTGACGGCATCCGGCGGCCCTTTTCGAACGCATGCCATCGAGCAGCTCTCCGATATCACCCCCGAACAGGCGTGCGCGCATCCCAACTGGGAGATGGGGCCGAAGATCTCGGTCGACTCGGCCACCATGATGAACAAGGGGCTCGAGGTCATCGAGGCACACTGGCTTTTCGATGCAGCGCCGGATGATATCCAGGTGGTCGTGCATCCCCAGAGCATCGTCCACTCCATGGTCGAGTACATCGACGGTTCGGTGCTGGCGCAGATGGGCAATCCCGACATGCGTACCCCGATCGCCTATGCGCTCGACTGGCCGAACCGGATCGAGTCGGGGGTCGAACCGCTCGATCTCTTCACGATCGGACGTCTCGACTTCGAGGCGCCGGATCCCGCACGCTTTCCCTGCCTCGGCCATGCCTACACGGCGATCAGGAGCGGCGGGACTGCGCCGGCGATCCTCAATGCGGCCAACGAAGTTGCCGTCCAGGCCTTTCTGGACCGCAGGATTCCGTTCCTCGCGATCCCTGAGCTCATCGGGCGCTGCATGGAGAAAGTCGAGTCCGAACAGCCCGAGAGTATCGATCATCTGCTCGATGTCGATCGCCGCGCCCGGGCCGAATCGGAACAAATCATTCACGAGCTGGTCTGAAAGAGCGTCATGTTCGAACTGATCCAAATGCTTTTCTGGGCGATTATCGCCTTCATCATTCTCGTTGCCGTGCATGAATTCGGCCATTTCTGGGTCGCCCGCAAGCTCGGCGTCAAGGTGGTCCGCTTCTCCATCGGCTTCGGCCGCAAGATCTGGAGCAAACAGGGCAGCGACGGCGTGGAATATGTCCTCGCCGCCATCCCGCTCGGCGGTTACGTCAAGATGGTCGACGAGCGCGAGGAAAAAGTCGCCGAGGAAGACCTGCCCTACGCATTCAATCGCCAGTCGCTGCCGGTCCGCAGTGCCATCGTCTTTGCCGGCCCGCTGTTCAATTTCCTGTTTGCGATCCTGGCCTACTGGGCCGTCTTCAGCTGGGGTGAATACGACCGTGTCCCCAAGCTGGGT
>JASFFK010000157.1:0-5600 GCA_050124335.1 Chromatiales bacterium
TGAAGGGATGGTGGAATCCCCTTCAAGGCAGCCTGAAAGCAGAGGTATTCCATCACCCGCATTTCCGGGTAGAGCGGACAGTTCTCGGGCAGGTAACCAATCAGACTCCTTGTCCTGACGGGATGCTGTTGTATGTTCTGGTCACCAATGCGAATCCGGCCCGAGGTGGGTTCAAGAAACCCGGTCAGCATTTTCATGATGGTGCTTTTTCCGGCACCGTTGTGTCCAAGCAGCCCGACTATCTCGCCGGACCCTACACTGAAGGTCACATCGTCAACGGCAACCAGACTGCCGTAACGTCTTGAAACCTCATTCACTTCGATCATTGATGCCAAAAAAGATGCAACCTCTTGTTTTATGGTCGAGTCGCGGCGATTGTACCCCCTGCGTCGCACGAATTCCCGGCCAAATCCACCTGAAAAACCAAATCCGTCGGCGAGCCTGCCGCTCTCTGTACTTCAACGCGATCGAACGCTATGATGATTGACCCGCAGATAAAATGACACCGGGGAATAATGGGATTCCAGCGGCACAGCACCAACCTGACCGGGAAGCTGCTCTTTCTGCCGCTGTTGCTGGCGGCTCTCGTCCCGGCGATGCTCATTTTTTTCTTGCTCCACACAGAATGGGGCAAACCACTCACCATCCTGGAAAGCATCAAGCGTGACGGTGTACTGCTTGTTGCGACACGCAACACTGCCACGACTCGCTACGAAGGGCCAAATGGCCCGACGGGCCCTGAGCACGATCTTGTGACCGCATTTGCGCGCTCACTGGGCGTCAAGCCTGAATTCATCACTTTCGACAAGGATTCGGAACTCCTGGATGCCGTTGAAAGCGGTGTCGTGCACCTTGCTGCGCCCGGCATCACTTTCGACGGGATCCAGCGTCGCCTCAGTCTCGGGCCTGTCTACCAGCATATCAACCGCCAGCTCGTCTACAGAGCAGGTACCCCTGCACCTGCAGGTCTCGATGAGATTGCGAACGATGAAATCGAGATTGCAGAGGGCAGTCATCACGGTGAACTCTTACAGCAGCTCAGGGAAAACGATGAGCTGTACGCGAGCTGGAAAACCTCCACGGACATGGACGTAGAGCAACTGCTCTACCTGCTGCAGGAAGAGGCCGTCAAGTACACCATTGCCAATTCCAATGTTGTTGATTTCAACAGACGTTTCTACCCGGATCTTCGCGTCGCCTTCGATATCGGGCTGCCGCAGCCACTCCAGTGGGCTCTGCCCAGGCGCAAGGATTCGTCACTACTCGACATGGTGACAGCATACTTCCAGCGCATTCGCAGGAACGGCAAGCTCGACACCATCCTGCAGCGCTACTACGAACATGTTGACCTGTTGACTTTCGCCGACACCCACACATTCTGGAAACATGTCGATTCCCGTCTGCCCGGATACGAGCAGCTGTTCAGGCGAGTCGCCAGAGCCACCGGTTATGACTGGCGACTGCTCGCGGCCATCGGCTACCAGGAATCACACTGGAACCCCGAGGCCGTTTCACCGACAGGCGTCAAGGGGCTGATGATGCTGACGAATGCCACGGCAGAACTTGTCGATATTGCCGATCGCACAGATCCGGAGCAGAGCCTTGTCGGATCGGTGCGCTATCTCAAGCTGTTGAACAGGCAAATTCCGGAAGAGATCGAAAAGCCCGACCGCCAGTGGTTTATCCTTGCGGGCTATAACGTCGGCTTTGGCCACATCGAGGATGCGAGAATTCTCACCAAACAACAGGGAGGTAATCCAAATGTCTGGTACGAGGTGCGAGAACGCCTGCCACTGCTCGCGCAGAGCAAGTACCACACCACCCTGAAACATGGTTACGCCCGCGGTCGCGAGCCAGTGACCTATGTCGATAACATTCGCAATTATTACGAACTGCTGGTCTGGCACACGGATTTCAGGAGAGTCGCGGCAAACAGCGCGCATGTGACGGACTGTGAACAAACAGAAGAGAGATGCCTGTAGCCGGCAGGACTGGCGGCGACGAAATCAGTCCGCAGGATCGTCGACATCTGATTCGCTGCAGTGACAGAAACCTGTCCGCTACCCGGACAGCAGGTTCAATCTCGTCCTGCAACTGCCAGTATCTGAAAGTTGTTACCGGGTGACTATTCCAGCGCCTCGTCCGACATCGAGAGATAGACCCCGTAGGCATTTACACGGTTTGCTTCCTCGAATGCCGGCAGATGTTCGAAGCGGCTCCAGTCTGCCTCCTCGTAAGCCACATCGAAGTCGGTCAGATCTTCGACTGCTGCACCCATCACCTCTCGCAGATAGGCGAGATAATCACGTGTCATGATGATCGCCGCATCGGGGTCAGATGCCGAAGGGCCGTGTCCCGGTACAAGCGCCTCGAGCCCGGAGGTCTGCATCGACTCGAGCGCCTCGAGCCAGCCAAGCGTATCTGCACTGCCGACGAAAGGCACTCTGCCCTCGAAGAGGATATCCCCCGTGAATAGGACCTTGTCAGGCTCGACGAGCATCGCGATGTCTCCATCGGAGTGCGCCTTGCCCAGGTGGAGGATGGAAAGGCGCTTGCCACCGATCTCGAGCGTCATGCTCTCGTTGAGCCAGACATCGGGGGGTACGAGGCGCGTTTTCTCTGTCACCCAGGGGTCGAGTGACAGGCTACGCTCCTCGAGCCGTTCCTTGCCGACACCGGTATCGAGATAGACCGAGGCCTCGGCCGGTGCAATGATCTCCGCTCCCTCGTCCTTGAACACCTCGAGTCCGAGGATGTGATCCGCATGGTAGTGACTTACAATGACCTTTACGACCGGCTTGTCGGTGATCTTGCGGATCTCCTGTCGCAGTTGCCAGGCAAGAGCAGGCGTACCGAGCGCATCGAACAGCACAACGCCGTCCCCGGTCACAACAAACCCGGCATTGGAGATAAAACCTTCGAACTCGGTAGCGGCTCCGGCAAGCCCCTCGACATAGTAGACATCGTCGGTCAGCTTAACCGGCTTCACAGGCACCGAGACCGGAGCATAGGCCACAGGCTCTTCAGCGAAAAGATGGATGGGCAGAAGCACAAGCAGTGCTGCTGACAGTATTGCAAAGGTCTGTTTCATGACTCTTTCTTCTCCATGCGTCGGCGTTGAAAGAACTGGCTCAGTAGATTAGCACATTCGGTCGCCAGCACTCCCGATTCGACCTCGACAGATGTATTGAATCTTTCGTCGGCGGGCAACAGCTCAAAGACACTGCCGCATGCCCCGCCCTTCGGGTCGCTGGCTCCGTAGACGACACGATCGATACGTGCATGAACGATCGCCCCGGCGCACATGACGCAGGGCTCAAGTGTCACGTAGAGGGTGGCATTCAGCAATCTGTAGTTGTCGACTCGCCGTCCTGCATCACGTATTGCCTGGATTTCGGCGTGAGCAGTCGGGTCCCGACTTTCGATCGGCCTGTTGAAACCTTCACCGATGATCTTTCCATCCGAGACGATGACAGCCCCGACAGGCACTTCACCATGAGTTTCTGCCTGCTGCGCGAGCCTTAGCGCATGTTCCATCCAGTGATTGTCATCACCCTGTGTCATGAAGCCTCGCGTGATGCCTTCTTGCGCTCGTGTTCCTTCAGGTAGCGTTTGCGAACGCGCACAGCGCCCGGGGTGATTTCAACAAGTTCATCCTCCTCGATCAGTTCCAGTGCCTGCTCAAGGGAGTAGCGAATCGGCGGCGTCAGCAGGATATTTTCGTCAGAGCCAGCAGCGCGGATATTGGTCAACTGCTTTGCCTTGAGCGGATTGACCGTCAGGTCATTGCTGCGCGAATGCAAACCGATCACCTGCCCTTCATAGACCTCTTCGCCAGGACTGATGAAAAGTCGTCCGCGGTCCTGCAGATTATAGAGTGCGTACCCAAGCGCCTTGCCGGTACCGTTCGAAATGAGCGCCCCGTTGTGTCGTGGAGCAATCCCCCCTTTCTGTACGGGGCCGTAATGTTCGAAAACATGATAGATGAGGCCGGTACCTGAAGTCAGGGTCATGAACTCGGTCTGAAATCCGATGAGCCCCCGCGACGGGATGATGTAGTCGAGACGCACACGGCCGTTGCCATCCGGCACCATGTCCCGAAGTTCGCCCTTGCGTTCCCCGAGTGCCTCCATGATACCGCCCTGGCTCTGTTCCTCGATATCAACCGTGAGCTGTTCATAGGGCTCACACACTTCACCGTCGATTTCACGAAAAATAACCTCCGGGCGCGAGACCGCCAGTTCGTAACCCTCGCGACGCATGTTCTCGAGCAGGATCGAGAGGTGCAGCTCTCCCCGCCCGGAGACCCGGAACTTCTCCGGGTCTGTTCCCTCTTCCACACGCAAAGCAACATTATGGATGAGTTCACGCTCTAGTCGATCCTTGAGCTGCCGGGAAGTCAGGTACTTGCCCTCCTTTCCTGCGAAGGGTGACGTATTGACCTGGAAGGTCATGGAGACGGTCGGTTCGTCGACCGAGAGTGGCGGCAAGGCCTCGGCATGTTCAGGATCGCAGAGGGTATCGGATACATTGGGAGCATCGAGACCGGTAAGCGCGATGATATCGCCTGCTGTGGCTGACGTGACTTCATGGCGCTCGAGCCCCAGGTATCCGTAGACGAGGCCGACCTTCGCCTTGTACCTGGACCCGTCGGCCTTGACGACCACGATCTGCTGGTTGGGGCGCACGGTGCCACGCTTGATACGGCCGACACCGATGGCCCCGACATAGCTGTTGTAGTCGAGGTTTGAAATCTGCATCTGGAAAGGCGCTTCGGGATCGACTTCCGGTGGCGGACAGTTTTTGACGATGGTTTCAAACAGGGGGGTCATGTCACCATCACGCACACTGTCATCCTCGCTGGCATAGCCGTTGATTGCAGAAGCATAGATGATCGGAAAATCGAGTTGGTCGTCGGTGGCTCCGAGACGGTCGAACAACTCGAAGACCTGGTCGATGACCCAGTCGGGGCGCGCACCAGGCTTGTCGATCTTGTTGACGACAACGATCGGGCGCAATCCGTGATTGAAAGCCTTCTGGGTCACAAAGCGTGTTTGCGGCATGGGGCCTTCCTGTGCATCCACAAGCAGCAGGACGGAGTCCACCATCGAGAGCACGCGCTCGACTTCACCGCCAAAATCGGCGTGTCCGGGAGTATCGACAATGTTGATACGGTAGTCATTCCATCGAATGGCCGTATTTTTTGAAAGAATCGTGATGCCACGCTCTTTCTCCAGGTCGTTGGAGTCCATGACACGTTCGACCTCGCCGAAGCGTTCACCGAGTGTTCCGGACTGCTTGAGAAGTTCATCGACAAGAGTGGTCTTGCCATGATCGACGTGGGCGATGATGGCGATATTGCGGAGATTCTGAATCACGAAATGGTCCCGATTGGGGCAAGTGTAGAAGGCAGGGATTATACAGTCTCTTGCATCAGGAAAGGCTAATAATCATACCGTTCGTTTTTTCAATGACTTAAATGAATATGTTCATAAATAATCGACATCATTCTCTCAGGATATTGAGGAAATCGCGCCGGTTTCAAGTTATCCACACAAATTGTGGATAACTTTGTGGACAGTTTCCGTGTGGGTTGTCTG
>JASFFK010000158.1:0-5583 GCA_050124335.1 Chromatiales bacterium
GGTGAAACGGATATCGAAGGAGCGACGAGGGAAATCGCTTCCGGTTTCGAACGCTACCTCGAGGTGATGTATGGTTGATGCACTGATCATTCTCTCGGCTATCCTGGCCGGAATCGCTTTTCTGCTGGTGCTGTGGCGTTTCATCAAGGGGCCCTCGCCCGTCGACCGCGTCATCGCATTCGACGGCATGACCATCGTCAGTATCACAGGCATCCTGTTCGCAGCACTGGGAGAGGGGCGCGGTATCTACCTGGATGTCGCCCTGGTCTATGCACTGCTCTCTTTCCTCGGGGTGATCGTGGTCGCCCGCTTTCTCGAAAAGGGGTTCTGATCGTGGTATTTCTCGATCTCATCGGCGCCCTGCTGCTCCTGACCGGCACGCTGTTTCTGCTACTCGGCGGCCTGGGTCTGGTCCGCATGCCCGATGTCTACAATCGCATCCAGGCCGGCACAAAGGCCACCACGCTCGGAACCCTGCTCAGTCTTGCCGGCGTCGCCTTCCTGCATCCCGAATGGTCGCTGAAACTGCTGCTGATCGGGATCTTTCTGCTGTTCACGAATCCTCTCTCCTCACAGGTCGTTGCGCGAGCCGCTCACCGAACCGGAGCATCCATGAGCAGCACAACGAACATCGACCTGCTCGAGGAAAATCGGGAGGAGAAGTCATGACACTGTCAATCGCTCTGGGCCTGCTGCTCGCACTCGCGATCGTCGTACTCGCCCTGATGGCCGTGCGCGGCAAGCGCAGCCTCGGCATCTCCATCCTGTCTGCCGGACTGGTCGGCCTTCTGGCTTCCGTGATGTTCCTGTTGCTCGCCGCGCCGGATGTCGCGATGACCGAAGCTGCCATCGGCAGTGGTCTCACTACCTTTCTCTTCTTTTTTGTACTGGGCCGCGTCCGCAGGGGAGAACATGATTAAACGCCTGACACTGCTACTGCTTCTGGCAGGCATCGGCAGCCTCTTTGCCGGACTGGTCTTGACCTATGTTCCGGACGAAACGCTCAACCTCACCGCGAGTTACTATGCCGAACGGACGGCGGAGGATCTCGGCGCCGCCAATATCGTGACGGCGATCATCGTCACTTACCGCGGGCTCGACACTCTCGGCGAGGTCACGGTGCTGTTCCTGACGGCCGCCATCGTCGGCCTCGTGCTGGCCCGCGGCAAAGAGACGGCCGGCAAGCCGCAACGGCAGCTGCCTCCTCCGGGTGAGCTGCTCACGACCGGGACCCGTCTGCTGCTGCCGCTGATCCTGCTGTTCGGCGCCTATGTCTTCAGCCACGGCCACCTGACACCCGGTGGCGGTTTCCAGGGCGGCGCCATTCTCGCCTCGGCGATGCTCCTGTTGCTGTTGAGTAATCCGGCAAGACGCTTCAGCCATCGCCTGATCACGCTCGTCGAATCGACGGCGGGCATCTCCTTTGTCTTCATTGGCATCCTGGGCATCCTGCTGGCAGGCGGTTTCCTGGACAACCGCATCCTTCCGACCGGCACCTTCGGTGAGCTCTTTTCGGCGGGCGCCATCCCGCTGATCTATACCCTCGTCGGCCTGAAGGTCGGCGCGGAGTTCTCCTCCATGCTCGTCAGCCTCTCCGAAACGGAGGAACTCTGATGGCGCTCATCGCAATGATCACGGGCTTTCTGCTGATCCTGATTGGACTCTACGGCGCCCTGAGCAACCGCAACATCCTGCGCATGATCGTGGCCTTTTCGGTTGCCAACACGGGGGTCAACATGGTGCTCGTGGCTGTCGGTTACATGAAGGGGCGAACCGCACCGATACTTGACGAGGCTGTCCCTGCCGCCGAAGCGGCATCGCGGATTATCGACCCGGTCCCGCAGGCCCTGGTACTGACGGCTATCGTCATCGGCGTCGGCGTTACGGCGCTCATGCTCGCCTATGCCTACAAGCTTTACGAGAAGAAAGGCAGTCTCGATATCTCCGAGCACACGGAGCTGAAATGGTAAGCCCCATCTACCTGATTGCCGGTGCACTCGGTGGCGCATTCTTCCTGGGAATGCTGCGAGACCAGTGGCGCACCGCCAGTTACCTGGTCACGCTCGCGGTACTCGCGCTGACCAGCTGGCTTGCCGCAGACTGGGCCTGGGCACTGGCTACCGGCGCGACGGGGGCCGTCGAGATCACGACCGCAGGCACACCGCCGCCTTTCGCGGTCAACCTGCGGCTCGGGATCGCGGAAGCCGCGCTCGTTCTGCTGATCAACCTCACCGGCCTGCTTTCGGCGCTCTACCTCAGGGATACCATGTTCCGGCAGGGACGCCGCGCCATGGCCGTATTGCTGATCTTCATCATGGCCCTGTGCGGAATCGTGATGACCCGCGACCTGTTCAACCTCTTTGTCTTTTTCGAGCTGGTGGTGATCTCCACGGGCGGCCTGGTTCTGTTGTCGCGTGACGGGCGTTCGCTGGCTGCGGGATTCAAGTTCCTGATCGCCTCGCAGGTCGTCTCGATCCTGATGCTCGTGGGAATCATTTTTGCGTACCACGCCACCGGGTCACTCAATCTCGATAGCATGGCGGCCAACGCAGCACCGCTGCTCAAAGGCGGCGCGCTGGCCTTCTTCCTGATCTTCATTGCCGTCATTGCCGAACTCAAGGTCTTCCCGGCAAACGGCTGGGCCCTGGATATCTACGAGTCGGCACACCCGGCCTTTTCCGCGCTGGTCTCTGCCGGCACCGGCTCGGCAACCCTGTTCGCCGTCGACAAGCTTCTCATGATCGGTGGTGCACCCTGGATGACCGTCGCCTCTGCCATCGGTATCGTCAGCTTTGTCGGCGCCAACCTCTTCGCACTGGCGCAGCGCAACGACCGGCGCCTGCTGGGTTACTCCTCGGTAGCACAGATCGGACTGGTGCTGCTGGTGGCCGGACAGAAGGATATTCTCGGCGAGCAGTACCTGTTCGTTGCCGGCGGCGTGTTGCTTGCCCATGCCGTGGGCAAGGCAGGACTCTACTGGCTCTCGGGCCTGGTGACTGGCCGCGATCTTCCGGCCTGGGCCGCGCTGCGCGGACAACCGCTGATGCTCTTTGCTTTTGCCAGCTTCATCGCCGTGTTGATCGGGTTGCCGCCCTTCCCGGGTTTCTACGCCAAGTGGGAACTTGTGCATACTCTCGCGGGGGAAGGACGCCTGTTGCTTCTCGGACTCCTGCTGTTCGGCGCACTGCTGGAAGCGGGCTACCTGTTCCGCTGGTTCGGCTACGCGATCAAGCGCGAACAGCCGCCCGAGCCGGTCGCCCCCTCGTTCTACAAACGCCTGGTGATCGGTGCAGCAGTCGTGGCCGCGTGGGCGCTTGCATGGCTCTGGGGCGAACTCTCTCCTCACGACAACCTGCTGCTGGCAACACCGCTTCTCTTCGCCCTGCTGTTTCTGCCACTGGAGTGGCTGCCGGCGAAGCTCAAGAATGCCCTGGCCATCGGCGGGCTGGTTGCCTGGTTCTGGCTCAGCTACCAGGCTTACGACCCGCTGCAGTTGATCTTCGGCGCGATCATCCTTATCGGTGGCGCCCTGGTGCTGCTGGCAAGCTTCCAGGAGAAAGGCCGCCGCCTGGGCTTCTACCCGTCGGCCATGCTGATGTATGCCGGTCTGGCGATGCTGATCGTGGCCGAGGACGCTTTCACCTTTTTCGCTGCCTGGGAGTCACTGACCATCGGTTCCTACTTTCTGATCCTGCGCGGCCGCGAGTCCGAGCCCCATGCACTCTCCTACCTGGTCTTCTCGCTCGGCGGCGCCTTCCTGATCTTCGCCGGCTTCGCACTGGCATCCGGTGGCAATCCGGATTTCATGCTGGACGCGTTGCAACAGCTCACGGGGCCTCTTGCCGGCTGGGTCTTCCTGCTGCTCGCTATCGGTTTCATGACCAAGACGGCGGCCATCGGCCTGCATATCTGGCTGCCGGGCGCGCATGCCGAGGCCGAAACCGACGTCTCGCCGATGGTGTCCGGCATCCTGCTGAAGGCCGGGCTGTTCGGGCTCTTCATGCTGCTGATCAATATGGGGCGCCAGGAGTTTTACGGCATCGACCTCACACACGCGATGCTGTGGATCGGGGCGCTGTCTGCACTGCTCGGCAACCTGATGGCGGTCTTCCAGGAAGATGCCAAGCGGTTGCTGGCCTACTCTTCCATCGGGCAGATGGGCTATGCCCTGTTCGGTCTTGCAATGATGAATCACCTGGGCTGGCTGATGGCGCTGATGTTCGTCATCAACCACTACATCTACAAGTCGATGCTGTTCCTCTCCGTCGGCGGCATCGCCAAGCGCACGGGCACCCGGGCCATGTACAGGATGGGAGGCCTGATCACCCTGATGCCCCTGTCGTTCATCGCAGTATTGATCGGGATTATCGCGATGTCCGGTGTGCCACCCCTGTCCGGTTTCGGCGGGCGCTGGATCTTCTACAACGCCATCATGACGGCAGACTACAAGTTACCGATGGTGCTCATTTTCCTGTCCGGCCCGATCGCGTTCCTCTACCTGTTCCGCCTGATCCACACGATCTTCCTTGGCCAGTTGAAGGACGAGCACCGGCGCATCCGCGAGGCTCCCTTCTGGCTCATCCTGCCACAGATGATCTACGTGCTGTTCCTGATGGCTTTTGCGCTGGTGCCTGGACTGGCGCTGCGCCACGTGGATGCCTACATTGGCAATTTCCTGCCTGACGGTGCGCTGAGCTGGGAGGGATTCACCATCACCAGCGAATTCGGTTACTGGAGTCCTGTCTCGATCATGATCATTATCGGGGTGATCTTCATGCTGCTCTTCGCCTGGTTGCTGTTCGTCAATCGCAAGGCGCAGAAGGTCAAGCAGTTCAACATCGTCTATGCCGCCGAACGGCCGTACCGGCCTGAGACCACGCACTTTGCCTGGAACTTCTTCGCGCCGTACCGCAAGGCGCTGGGCTTTCTGACCTGGCCCCTGTTCGAGCGATTCTGGGGCGGCGTAGTCGAGATGCTGCACACTCTCGCCGATCTGCTGCGCCGTTTCTACAATGGCAACGGACAGGTCTACGCCATCCAGCTGCTGGCCTTCGTGGTCATCGTCTACCTGTTCAGTCAGGGGGGCTAAAACATGTCATTCGAATGGATCATGATTCCCTACTCCCTGCTGACGCTGTTTATCGTCGTCAACTATGGCCTGTTGCTGACGGCACTGATGCAAAAGATCGGCGCTCGCGTGGGACGGCGATACGGTATTCCGATCTGGCAGAACTATATTGACCTGATCAAGAACTACAGCATTCGCAGTTCTATCACGCATGGCCCCATGTTCTACCTGGGTCCGGTCTTCCGCCTGACCGGCGGGGTCGGCCTGCTGCTGTTCGTGCCAACGATTTACGGCTCCGAGATGTTTTCCAATCTCTCGTTCGCCGGTGATCTGATCCTGGCGCTCTACTTCGTCTTCTTCGGCACCCTGGGCATGGCGCTGGGGGCCGCCGAAAGCGGCCACCCGCATGCAGCTATCGGCGTCAGCCGCGGCCTGTCACAGGTGACGACGTCCGAGCTGCCGCTGGCCCTGGCGGTCTTTGCCGTGGCACTGCAATACGAAACGCTGTCGGTGAC
>JASFFK010000159.1:0-5581 GCA_050124335.1 Chromatiales bacterium
CGGTTCCTGTCAGATTGATCCGGCTACCGGTGCCTGTAAAGTTCAACCGCAAGGTACGCCGCCTACTGGAGACCAGACTACTTTCTACATGACATTTGAGATAGCCGCAGGTGATCCTGATGTCATCAACAACCACATTCCGCTGGGCCCGCAGAGTGCGCCGCCTTCTCAACCGGATATCCTGCTCAGCAAGAGTTCCAGCAAGAGCCAGGTGACCGTGGGCAGTGTCGTGAGCTATACCCTGCGGGCTACAAACCAGGGTCCTCCTGCAGCTGGTATCTACGTGAATGATACTTTGCCGCCGGGCTTCAGCTACGCGCAGGACTCGGCACGCCTCAAGCGCGCGGGTCCGGATGGAGACCTCGGGACGTCGGATGATGTTGTCGAGCAGATTGGCGCGAGTGGTGTGACGACGGTCCAGTTTGGCCCCTTCAACCTGACTGCCGGTGAAGCCGTCGACATCAGCTATGTGCTGCGTGTCAGCACGGGTGTGACGCCGGGCGAATACGTCAACACTGCTGTGCCAGTTGCTGGCAACGGTTCGTCGGTCGGCAACCAGGCGACAGCGACTGTCGTGGTGACCTCCGATCCGCTCTTCAACCAGACCACGATCATCGGCAAGGTGTTCCACGACCGTGACGGTGACGGCTACCAGGATAGCGCCAATGCCACGAAGGTCGAGATCAAGAGCGACTACTTCGGCTGGAACAGCCTGAACCTCGGGACCATCACGGCGCGCAGCAGCATCGACGACAGTCTCGATGGTCACCAGGTTGTGGTAAGCATGCCTTACGTCAAGGGCGGCAACAACAGCTTCAAGGTCACGACGCGCGAGGGCACCGTCATCGATGTCGATAACAGCGGCAAGGTGACCTACAGTGAGAAAGGCGAGAAGAAGCGAGGCATGAGCGCCCAGGACCTGCGTGTCAGTGTCAAGCGCGGCTATGGCGTCCCGACTGCCTCGCCAGTTGCCGGCAAGAGCATCAGGAGCAAGACCGATGTGCTCGAGATCACGCTGACCAACTACGGGGTCTACGAGGAAGGTCTGCCGGGTGTCAGGCTGGCAACGGTCGAAGGCTGGGTGATCGAGACCGATGCCTATGGCCGTTACCATATCCCGGCCATCGAGGATGGCAAGATGTTTGCCTGGGGCCGTAACTTCATCGTCAAGGTCGATCCTGTGACGATTCCGCAAGGTGCCGTCTTCACGACCGAGAACCCGCGCGTCCTGCGCATCTCTGTCGCCTCGCTCAACAAGTTCAACTTCGGAGTGAAGCTGCCGGAGCGCAAGGGTGTCCGCGTCAAGATCGGCTCGATCTTCTTCGATACCGACAAGGCGTCCATCCGTGCGGACCAGTGGAAGTCGATCGATGCGATAGTGGCCAAGCTGCGCGAGATCCGCTCGGGCAGGATCCTCATCGAGGGCAATGCCGATCCGCGCGGGGCGAGCAGCTACAACAAGCGGCTTGCCGAGAAGCGTGCAGAGACGGTTCGCCGTGTTCTGAAAGAAAGGCTCGGTGGCGACCTCATGACGAATGTCAGGGTCGAGATCGACTGGAAGAAGGCCCAGGCGGGCACGCGTGGTGACAGCAGCAGGCAGCCGGCTACCCCGCAGAGGCAAGCTCCCGTACAGGCCCCGCAGAAACGCGAACCGGCCAGTGACGACCCGATGGACAGGTTCGATTTTGGCGGTACACTCGAGGATTCCCTGAAGGCCCTCGCCTCGTACTTCCTGAACCTCGTGGCAGGACCTGCAATGGCGGGTGATGTCGCGGATCTCGTCGAGCCATCGTTCTCGATGGAAGTCATCAGCTATGGTGACGAGAGGGCTGTTTCAGGCGACACCAGCCCTGCAGCGCTGCAGGACGAACGCCGCGTGGACGTTCTGCTCGGTGGTGGCACCAGTGTCATCAACCTGCCCGGTGGTGGTAAGATCTGGGCAACCCAGGATCCGGCGTCAATCGATCCGCGCCTCGATATCAGCGGTGGTGGCAGTGTCGTTATCGAGGGCGGACAAGTCAGCAAGCCGGTCAACTTCAGCCTGTCGACCAACTACAACAGCTTCATCGATCGCTGGGAGCTCTCGATCTTCCGCAAGGGTCAGCCGTCACGTCCGCTGAAGGTAATCAGTGGCGAGTCGCTGGATCTCAACCAGCAGATCGAATGGGACGGTACGCTCGACAGCAACGAGGCCCTGCGTGTCGGGGATGAACTCGAGTATGTCTTCCGCGCCTATGACGATGCCGGGCACGTCGACGAGACCCTGCCGCGCGAGCTCGATGTGCTCGATCCGATCCAGGACCAGGCTGCGCCCGACGAGGTGACAGACTACTGGACGAAGGAGAGCGAGCAGGCGAAGGTCTTCGGCGAGACGAACCTGCGCATCCAGTCGATCCCGGTTCGCGGTGCGCGTGTCCGTTTCTACGGCCACGATGTCCCCGAGGGAACCAGCATCACCATTGACGGGCAGGAGGCGGCACTCGACAGCGAGCGCAAGTTCGTTATGGAGAAGATGCTGCCGACTGGTCAATACGACTTCAATGTCGAGGTCGAAGACGAGCGCGAGACCCGCAACGAGAACCTCTCGCTGGATCTCACCGATGAATACTTCTTCATGGTGGGGATCGCCGATGTCACCGTCGGTGAGCAGGATGTCAGCGGTAGCCCGGACCTGGTCGCTGCCGACGAACACCACTACAGCGGCGATGTCTTTGTCGATGGCCGTCTCGCCTTTTATCTGAAGAGCAAGTACAAGGGCAAGTACCTGATCACGGCGCAGATGGATACCCACGAGGACGACATCGGCGAGATCTTCAACGATCTGCACAAGCGGGATCCGAAGAGCGTATTCCGTCGCCTCGACCCGGATCTTTACTACCCGACCTACGGTGACGGGTCGACACTGATCGACGACACGGACAGCATGGGCAGGTTCTACGTCCGCGTCGAGTGGGACCAGTCGCGGGCAGTCTGGGGCAACTACAATACGAGCTTCACGGGCACCGAGCTCGCGCAGTTCAACCGCTCGCTCTATGGCGCGCAGCTCGATTACCGCAGTCCGGAGGTGACACGCTACGGCGAGCACAAGAGCATGGTCAATGCCTTTGGCTCGGAGGCCCAGTCGCTGTTCCGCCATAACCAGTTCCTTGGTACCGGCGGTAGCCTCTATTACCTGAAGGACAAGGACATCGTCGTCGGCTCCGAGAAGGTGTGGATCGAGGTGCGCCAGCGCGGTTCAGAGCGTGTTGTCGACAACCTCGTGCTCCAGGCGGGACGTGACTACGAGATCGACGACCTTCAGGGTCGTATCATCCTGACGCGTCCGCTCATGCAGATCGCTGCCGACACCAGCGGCCCGTCGATCATCAAGGATACGCCGCTCGATGGCAATGACGTCTACCTGCTGGTCGACTACGAGTACGTGCCGACAGGCTATGACTCGGATGACCTGACCTACGGTGCGCGTGCCAAGCACTGGTTCGACGACCGGGTTGGCGTTGGCGGCACCTATGTCAAAGAGGATCGCAGCGGGCAGGACTATGAACTCGCGGGTGTCGATGTCACGCTGCAGGCCGCGCAGGGAACCTACCTGAAGCTGGAGTATGCGGAGAGCCAGTCGGTGCAGACGGATGCGAGCTACAAGTCGGATGATGGCGGTCTGAACTTCGAGGAGTTCGCCTCCAACAGTCTGCCATCAGATGCCAGTGGCTCCGCTTTCAGCATCGAGGCTCGCATGGAGCTTGCCGAGGTCACCGAGGGCCGGATGGATGGCACGCTGGCTGCCTGGTACAAGAACCGCGATGCGGGCTTCTCGAACGCGCGGCTTGACAGCGGCAGCGAGATCGAGGACTACGGTGTCGAGGGTGTCGTCACGGTCAATGACCGGCTGGATCTCTCCGCGCGCGCCACGGTCTACGAGTCCGAGGAAGATACCTTGCTCACGGGCAGTGCGACTGCCGAGCATACGCGTGAGTCCACGGCCAGTATGCAGGCGGATTACCGCCTCAGCGACAGGATGCTTGTCAGTGGCGAGCTGCGCTATGTCGAGATGAAGTACTTCGATGCACCGGCGCTCTCCACCAAGGAACTGCTGGGTGCCCTCAAGATCGATTATGAGATCCGTCCGGGCTTCAATGTCTATGGTATCGTCCAGGCGACCATCGACCGTGCCGACGGTACGCCGCGCAACAACCTCTATACCATCGGTACGCGCTACCGGGTGACCAAGAAGCTGAACATCCTTGCCGAGTACAGCGATGGCGACCTCGGCAACGCGGCGCAAATCGGTATCGATTACGATGTTGATGATACCAACACGGTCTACGGTACCTACACGCTCTCCACGGACAGGCTCTATGGCACGCGCGGTATCACCACTGTGGGTCAGCGCAAGACCATGAGCGACCAGCTGAGTGTCTTCACCGAGTACCAGTACACCAACGAGGATACCCAGTATGGCCTTGGCCAGACGTACGGTATCGACTACACGTTTGACGAGTACACGACAGCGACCTTCTCGCTGCAGTCTGCCAACCTGACGACCTTTGCAGGCGGCCTGACTGACCGGGATGCAGCCTCTGCCAGCGTCACCTATCTCAAGGACAAGGTCAGCGCATACTCCAAGCTCGAGTACCGTCGCGACAAGGGTGATATTGTCAATACGACCCAGTGGCTGACGACCAACAGGTTGCGCTATAGCGTCAATCCGGAGTGGACTCTGCAGGGCAAGTTCAACTATGCCGAGACCAACGACGAGGACAGTGGTGTCGAGGATGCCAAGTTCGTCGAGTTCGGTATCGGCTTTGCCTACCGTCCGATCTGGAATGATCGTCTGAACATTCTCGGCCGTTACACCTATCTCTACGATCTCTACCCGTTGTCGCAGAGCTCGGAGCCTGACGAGGAGTCGAATGTCGTCAGCCTCGAAGGCATCTATGACCTGACCCGGCAATGGGAAGTTGGCGGCAAGCTGGCGTGGCGTGAAAGCTCGATCCGCACAGATCGTGCGACCGGTGACTGGATCTCCAACGACGCGATGCTCGCGGCGGTCAGGGCGCGCTATCACATCGTGAAGAACTGGGACGCCATGGCCGAGTACCACTGGCTGAACTCCGAAGAGACGCAATCCACCCGCAGTGGCGCCCTGCTGGCGGTCTATCGCCATATCGGCGACAACCTCAAGGTCGGCGTCGGTTACAACTTCACCGACTTCGATGATGACCTGACCAGCAACGACTACGACTCCAAGGGCTGGTTCATCAACCTGGTGGGCAAGTACTAGGAGCCAGAGGTGTCTAAACAGGTGTCGGAGATCATTTTCAAGAAAATGATCTCCGACACCTTCCTTGCGTGGGAGTCCGCACTGCGGGCGAATGGTTCCGACTCTGCCCCGTGATTGAGTCGTCATCGCGAAGCCTGCGAAGCAGGGTGTGGCGATCTTGTTTCAGGGATGTTTGCGGAATCGAGATTGCCATGGTCGCGTCGCTCCCTTGCAAAGACACTTAGCATGTTTCGCGATGCTGTTCCTGCAGGTATCAGAGATCATTTTTTCAATAATGAAAAAATAATCTCCGACACCTTT
>JASFFK010000160.1:0-5561 GCA_050124335.1 Chromatiales bacterium
ACCAGGGAGGCTTTCGACATCATTTTCCTGGATCCGCCCTTCGGGCAGTCGATGCTCCAGTCAGCCATCGACGCGCTTGCAGATTCACCCGCGGTCAGACCGGGCGCCCGGATCTACATCGAGCAGGAGTCGCATGACGAGCGCGCGGTGCTGCCGGAGGGGTGGCGCATGCTGCGCGAGAAGGTCGCAGGGCAGGTGCGTTACGGACTGGCAGGGGTCGGGGTTTGAGCCATCTATTCAGACTGATCAGCAGAACCAGGGCGATCAAACCTGCCCGCCGTCTTGAACTCTACCCGCCATTCAGGGCGATGCGGATCAGTGTCATCGAAATCGCCGACGACTGGTCGAGCGCAACCATCCTGTTGCCACTCAACCGCCATAACCGCAACCCTGGCGGGGGTATGTTCGGCGGTGCTATGGCATCATTGGCCGACCCGGTTCCGGCACTGATGTGCGCGAGAATCTTCCCCGGCCATTCAGTCTGGACACGTTCGATGTCGATCGATTTCAGTCGCGAGGGGCGCAGTGACCTGACCTTGCGTATCGCGATAGACAGGGAGCAGCTGGAAGAGATCGGGGCGGAACTCAGAAGCAGGATGCGCGCAACGCCTGAATTCGAATACGCCTATTTCGATGCCGACGGCCACCTGTGCGCGCAGGTGATCAACCGGGTTGCCATTCGCCCCGCCGGCTACAAACGTGCACAGGGTGCCCTGGGTACGATCAAGAGGTAACAGATGACTAACGACGACGACCTGGATATGGAACTTGCAAGCGGCATTGCCGCTTTCGAGGCGAAGAACTTCACGACGGCCTACAGGTTTCTTGCCCCGTTTGCCGAGGCCGGCAACCCGGAGGCCCAGTACCGCATGGCCATCATGGCCCAGAACGGTCTCGGCATGGTCGAGAACGAGTTGCAGGCCTACAAGTATATGAAGGAGGCCGCAGAAGCCGGGCTTGGCCTCGCGCAACACGGGCTCGGCTTCATGTACCTCGAGGGCGAATGTGTCGAGCAGAACGGCGCCAGGGCATTCGAGTGGTTCAGCAAGGCAGCGGATCAGGGACTCATCGGTTCGATGACCACAATCGCGATGATGTACCAGGAGGGAAAGGGAGTCGAGCAGGATCCTGAAGAAGCAAAGCGCTGGTACAAGAAAGCCGGTTTCGACGAGTTCGCCTGATCTGCACGCTCGTCGTGCTGCGGTTGGTCAAAGCAGCAAATTCCTGCACAATTCCCACCATGGAAGCGAAGAATCCATGAGACGAGATGGCTGAATTCCGGGAACGGCGAAGCAGGGGGCTGAGACAGGGTAGCAATCGATCCGGAAACGGGCGCTCCCCGCTTCGTGCAAAACTGCCACGCTATCTGATCCTGCTAATCCTTATCGCAGGCGGGTATCTGCTCTACGATGGATTCCTGAGAGCGTCCCTCGAGGGTTTCTGGGAGCGAAATGCGGCTTTCCTGCAAACGGAATACCCGGAAGTCGATGTCGCCGAGACGTTCTCGCAACTCAATCAGGGCAAAGAGAAAAGTACGGTTCCTGCAGATCCCGAGGGCACCAGCGCCCGAACAGCCGCTGAACTTCCCGTGCAGGAGGTTGAAATTTCCGTGGCGCGCCAGTTCTCGGTCAGGGAACTGGTCATGGCGCCGTTGAGCCGGGAACTGAAAATCACGCCATCCACGGATTTTTCCATCAAGAAGATGCCGGACGGAACCGAGGGTGCGACCGTGCACTATGCATTGCTGAAGCTCACCCGTTTCGGCCTGACCCAGCTGGTTCTGGTCACGCAGGGCGAGAAGAGCGCGCTCTACGTCGACCGGAATCACAACCTCGACCTGACTGATGACGGCCCCGCGCTGGTCGCAGACACGGATGCCTTTGCCGTGACACTCGTGCTGCCTCTCTATCAGGCGACCGGCATCATGGGGCTCGACGGTGAATACAGGCTCTGGATCTACAGGCCAGGCACTACCGGCTCATTACGCTATTACCCACTGACCCAGCTTGTCGGGCAGATTACCCTCGATGGTCGCGCTTATGATGCGCTGATCGTGGAAGGCGAGAGAACAGACGCCAACTTCCTCAATGACGGCATCCTGGTTGACTGGAACCGCGACGGGGAGTTCGATTCTAAAAGCGAGCATATCGAGCCCGACGAGGTCGTGAAGCGCAATGACGCCCGCTACAGCATCACGCTGGTGGAATAGGACGTCTCGCCTGACATTCCTGCATGCATCATAAATCCGCTCGATTCGTCCATTGAGTGCACCAATAGGGAATTCGGGACGATTTGTGTCAGACTTGGCGCGGTTTATTCAGAGGAGATTCAGAAAATGCGAGTTATTCTGCTCGGCGGCCCCGGTGCCGGTAAAGGTACACAGGCCAACTACATCAAAGAACGCTACAACATTCCGCAAATTTCAACAGGCGACATGCTGCGTGCCCATGTCAAGGCCGGCACAGAGCTTGGCATTGCTGCCAAGAAGATCATGGACGAGGGTGGCCTTGTTTCCGATGACATCATCATGGGCATGGTCAAGGAACGCATCGCAGAAGACGATTGCAAAAACGGTTACCTCTTCGACGGTTTTCCCCGCACCATCCCGCAGGCGGAAGCACTCAAGGAGGCCGGTGTGCCGATCGATGCCGTCGTTGAAATCGACGTGCCAGACGAGGAGATCATCAAGCGCATGTCCGGGCGTCGTGTCCACGTCGCTTCCGGTCGTACATACCATGTTGTCTTCAATCCGCCGAAGGTGGAGGGCAAGGATGACGAAACCGGCGAGGACCTGATCCAGCGTGACGATGATCAGGAAGATACCGTCAAGGCGCGCCTGAAGGTTTACCACGACCAGACCGAGCCGCTGATCGACTTCTACACGAAGGAAGCGGATGCCGGCGATTGCAAGTACGTCAAGATCAATGGCGTCGGTGGTGTCGACGAGATCCGCGACCAGATCTTTGCCGGTCTCGACTGATCCTTACACCTGGTGAACGAAAAAGGTCGACTCCGGTCGGCCTTTTTTTTGTTTCAGAATGCTGGTCGCTGTATTGCTGTGTCGGAGATTATTTTCCGCAGGAAAATGATCTCTGATACCTCGTACGTACAAACTTGTCATTGCGAAGGAGCGAAGCGACTGTGGCAATCTCGATGCTGTTTTCTCCTAAGGCTTGAGATCGCCACGTCGGTCTCTGGCCTCCTCGCGATGACAAAACTAGCTGCGGTGCTGGCCTTGGGGATAACAGATAAAGGGCTCGGAGTCCTTCTTGGCATGAATCAAAAATGGTTCAACACCTTTAAGAAAATGACTCCGACCCCTTTAAGCGCTACTTCATCATGTCGATGAGGATGTCATGCGCATTACGCCGCTTGGCGCCACGTGTCGGCTTGAGGCGCTTGTAGGTGCCATTGGGTTTCAGTACCCATGACTGGCAGTTGTCATGCAGGTAGGTGGTGAAGGTTTCCTTGATGATTCTTCGCTTGATCGCACGGTCCTCGATCGGAAAGCAGCTCTCGACGCGCTTGAAGAAGTTGCGTTGCATCCAGTCTGCACTGGCGCAGTAGAGATTCTCCTCGCCGTCGTTGTAGAAGTAGAAGACACGTGTATGCTCGAGGAAGCGCCCCATCACGGAGCGTACATGGATGTTTTCCGAGGTCCCCTTGATTCCCGGGCGAATGCCGCAGACACCGCGAACGATCAGCTCGATTTTCACACCGGCCTGCGAGGCCCTGTAAAGTTCCTCGATGATCTGCGGCTCGATCAGTGAATTCATCTTGGCGCGGATCAATCCTTTTCTTCCGGCTTTTGCATGGCTGGCCTCGCGACGGATGTGGTCGACCATGGTGCTGTGCAAGGTGAAGGGTGCTGAAAGCATCTTTTTCAGGTTCAGGCTCTTGCCAAGCCCTGTCAGTTGCAGGAAGAGACGGTGCACGTCGCTGCCGAGTGCGCTGTCATCGGAGAGCATGCCGTAGTCGGTATAGGCCTTGGCCGTGCCGGCATGATAGTTGCCTGTGCCAAGGTGCACGAAGCGCTTCAGCCGCCGGCCCTGGCGGCGCACGATCAGTGTCATTTTGGCGTGTGTCTTGTGTCCGACGACACCATAGGCAACATAGGCGCCTGCGTCCTGCAGGCGCGTGGCCAGCTGGATGTTGGCCTCCTCGTCGAAACGTGCGCGAAGTTCGATGACCGCCGTGACCTCCTTGCCGGCGCGCGCTGCCTTGACCAGCGCATCGGCGATGGCTGACTTGGAGCCGGTACGGTAGAGCGTCATCTTGATGGCGACCACCTTGCGGTCGCCGGCCGCCTGGCGAAGCAGGTCGACAACGGGCTCGAAGGATTCGTAGGGATGGTGCATCAGCACGTAGCGCCTGGCCGAGATGTACTCGAAGATGTCCCTGTCCTTGTTGTAGCCCTCCGGATAGCCCGGGGTGAAAGAGGGATACTTGAGATCCGGCCGGTCGACCATGTCGATGACGGCCATCAGGCGTGACAGGTTGACTGGCCCGTTCACACGGTAGACGTCCTGATCCTCGAGATCACACTGGCCGATCAGGAAACGTTCGAGCGAGGGCGTGATGTCATCCGAGATTTCCAGCCGTACCTCGTCGCCATAGTTGCGCGACAGCAACTCGCCCTTGAGCGCCAGCATCAGGTCATCGGCTTCCTCGCTGACGAACAGGTCGGAGTTGCGCGTGACGCGGAACTGGTAGCTGCCGAGCGAACTCATCCCGGGGAACAGATCGTCCACGTGTGCATGGATGACGGAGGAGAGAAACACGAAGATATCCTGCCCGCCGCCGATTTCAGGTGGCAGGCGAATGATGCGGGGCAGGGCGCGCGGCGCCTGGACGATGGCCATGCCTGTATCTCGTCCGAACGCATCCTTGCCCTCAAGCTGCACGATGAAGTTCAGGGACTTGTTGAGGATGCGCGGGAAGGGATGCGCCGGGTCGAGACCGAGTGGCGTCAGAAGCGGCGCAAGCTCGCGCTTGAAGTGATTCGACAACCACTGTGATTGCGCCTCGGTCCACTCGGAACGGCGCAGAAACTGGATTTCTTCCTTCTTGAGCAGCGGTATCAGGGTGTCGTTGAACTGGGCATACTGGTCCCTGACAAGCTTGTGTGCCTCCCTTGCGATGGCATCGAGCTGTTCTTCAGCGGACATGCCGGCCGGGTCGTTGGGCGAAATGTCATGCTTGAGCTGTTGCTGCAGGCGCGCGACCCGAACCTCGAAGAACTCGTCGAGGTTGCTGCTGGAGATACAGAGAAAACGCAGTCGTTCGAGCAGGGGTACCGAACCGTCGGCGGCCAGTTCCAGCACACGCCTGTTGAACTGCAGCAGACTGAGCTCACGGTTGATGAAGAGATCGGGCGTGATTGCTTTAGGCATGTCGGCTGCAGGCTCCTTTCTTGACAAAATTTAATTATGGACCCCGTGCATGAATCCGTTATTAATGCAGATCATCTCATCGAAGGATCGTCAGAAGAGGCCGTCGATCACGCGGCTGATCTGTTGATAAACCTCGTAGCCGTCCTTGTCCATGACCTGGTCAATGAC
>JASFFK010000161.1:0-5535 GCA_050124335.1 Chromatiales bacterium
GCTGCCGGATCTCCTGCAGCGTGCCGTCATGCTCCTCTCGGAGACGACAACGGTCCCCTTGACTGCAGCCCGGATGCAGGAGCAACCCGGGACCACCTTCCCTGAGGAGAATGGTTCGACATCGGCAGCATTACTGAAACCCTACAGGGGTGATCGCGACACGCCACCACTCTCCCTCGAGACACTCGACGGCGAGCGGCTGGAACTCGACGACTACACTGGCCGGGTGGTGGTGCTGAATTTCTGGGCGACCTGGTGCCCTCCGTGTGTCGAGGAGATACCCTCACTCGAACGCTTGCGCGAGCTGCGTCATGATCGCGGGCTCGAGGTTCTCAGCGTTGATGTCGGCGAGGAGCCGGAGGAAGTCAGGACTTTCCTCGAGGACAAACCTGTCAACTACCCTGTGGCACTCGATCCCGAGGCCGAGGCTTTCAAGGCCTGGAATACCTATGCTTTCCCGACGACCTTCATACTGGACCGGAAACACAGGATCCGCTACGCAGTGTTCGGGGCCTTTGCATGGGATTCGCAAGAGGTGCTCGATGCTGTCGATGCACTGCTCGGGGAGCAAACGGAGAACTAGAACCAGATCCCCAGGCGGCTTCCGAACAGTCCGCTGAGAAGGTTGAATGCCAGCAGTGCCACGGCAATCCAGATGATGATCCTGATCCATATATCCCGATGCCTGCGAGCAGATCTGTGCTGCTCGATGAAGGAATCCTTTGCCTCGAGTGTCTCCTCATCGATTGCCGGATCCGTCCAGACGATTCTGCACGTCAGTGAGAGGGTACTCAGTGCCGCGAGAGCCTCCGCCAGCGACACCTTGTAGAGATGTCTGTCAATATCGACGAGATGCCGTTTCAGGTGCTCATGGACATGCATGGCGGCAGCATCGAGATCCTGATAGCTGCTGATCGCACGAATCTTCGCCCCGGCCTCGCCCTGTTGCGTGGATGGCAACTCGGTCGACATACGCACACGGACCATGCCGGGATGATCGTCACGGGTTTCGAGATACAGATAGCCTGATCTCATCGCTTTCTCCGGATCCATGACGCTGCCTGAAGCATGCTGCATCACTTCGCGCCGGATTGCCTAGCGGATGACGAGTTCGATGACGCCCGTCGTAGGCAGCGCGACTCGCATGGCCTCCGAGCTCCTGTCATCCGGTGATGCATCGGCAGTTCCACTCACGGAAATTTTTGCGGTCACATTGACCTCGTCGAACGCCGAGATCCTCATCTGGGGCATCATGGCCATGCTGTCGTCGAGCGTCAGCTCCAGCGGCAGCTCCCTGACCCGGTAACGCGCAGCGGCGAGCGGCATCGGCGGACCTTCAACCGCCCTGGCGAAAATGAATACGGTGTCCTCAGGGGAGACTGCAGCACGTGCCTCCGGAGAGAGGGAGACCCGGACCCGGACCTGCTTTGCTGTCTCACCCGGTGCAGGAGAGGCTTTTGGCACCTCGAAGCTCTCGGGCTGCTGACTGACTGCACTCACATCAGAACCCGGTGTGCGGCCGAGTTTTTCGGCGACCGCACGCATCATGCCCCGCAGTTCGGCGAGGTTTTCAGGCTCATCCGCAAGCAATGGTTCGGCTTGCTCCCAGTAGCGAAGTGCGCTCTCCAGATCTCCCGCCTCCTCTGCAGCCATCCCTGCGAGCCAGAGGGCAGTCGTGCTCTGTGGATCGAGAACAAGCGCTTGTTGAACGAGCGCAGCAGGACGGCCCTCGAGACGCCCCTCCTGGCTCATTGCCACGGCATTCGCCAGTGCCAGCAGAACACCGGGCTGTGGTTCGGGCAGCTTGCTGTTCACGACCTCGAATGCCTGCATGGCTTCATTGTAGCGACCCAGACTCATGAGACTTCTGCCCAGCAGGAACCAGCCTTCGAGATTGTCCGGGTCCTGTTCGAGCTTTTGCGCGAGGCTTTCTACCAGGGATTCAAAAGATTGTGGTTCCTCGCCAGCAGCCTGGCCGTGCTGCTGAGTGATGACTGGTTTGTCTGGCGACGCGGTATCAATGAAGTCGGGGTTGCCGAGCAGCCCGTACATGGCAAGACCGAAAAGAGGAAGAAGAAGACCGATCACTGCCGTGCCGATTGCACCGGAACTGGTGCTGCCTGAAAGCGTTCCTGTCTCCTGGGCCAGCTCATCGGCCAGTGTCTTCTCGATCTCGGCCTTGATCTGGAGATATTCGCTCTCGCTGATCTTCCTGTCGGCCAGCTCTGTCTCGGCAACTTGCAGCCGCTCCTCTGCAATCAGCAGATTCTGCTCGTTCCTGTCGATCTCGATGCTTTGTTTGCGCGAGAGCAAGCCACGGGCAAGGAGCAGCAGGGCCACCAGCAACATGACGCCGGCTATCAGCCAGAAAGTGATCATGATGATTTTTTCTCTTTGTTCAGAAGATCGCGCGCCACCTTGAGTTGTTCATCCGTCAGCTCGGGATCCGCCCCGGCAGACTGGCGTGAGCGCACGAAACGTGTCGCGACAATAATCGCGATGGCCAGGAACAGCAGTGGCCCGAGCCAGAGGAAGAGCGTAGAGGACTTGACTGGCGGTCGGTAAAGAACGAAGTCGCCATAGCGTGCCACCATGTATTCGATGATCTCGGCCTCGCTCTTGCCGGACCTGACCATCTCGTAGGTTTTCTCGCGGAGGTCCACTGCGAGCTCGGCATTCGAATCAGCAAGATTCTGGTTCTGGCAGACGAGGCAGCGCAATTCCTGGGTCATCTTCTTGAAGAGGGCTTCCTGTTCAGGAGTATCGAATTTGTGGGTCTCGATGGCTGCCTGAACGGGCATCAGGAGGAGCAGCGCCATGAACACGGAAATAAAACGCATCATGAGCCGGACTCCAGCTGCTTGATGTAGGCAACGAGCGTATCAATATTGTTCTCGGGTTTGTCACTGGAATTGCGCGTCACAGGGCCAATCACCTTGCGGCGGATGACGCCCTCGGCGTCGATGACAAACGACTCCGGTACACCGTAAACCCCGTAGTCGATTCCCACCTCGCCATCCTTGTCGACGAGACTCATCAGATAGGGGTCACCAAAACGCTCGAGCCATGAGAGTGCGTCCTGCGTCTCATCCTTGTAGTTCAGACCCACGACAAGGATGTCATGCTCACGCACCATTTCGGTCACGAGCGGGTGTTCGGCCCGGCAGGCAACGCACCAGGATGCCCAGACGTTGAGTACCCACACCTTGCCGCGCATCTCCTCGAGGGAGAAGGTCGATCCGTTACCCTCGAGGATCGGCAGCGTGAAGCCCGGTGCAGCTTTGTCAATCAGGGGGGAATTGACAATTTTGGGATCCTGCCAAAGGCCTTTGAACATAAGCAGCATCAGCCCGATGAAAATGATCAGCGGGATCGCAAAGCGCAGTGACTTCATGCAGTGGCTCCATGGGTAGAGACTGACGCTGCAGTGGCCTGTTTGCGTCGTGCCATGCGAAGGTAGCGCTTGTCGGTCGCTGCAAGGACGCCGCCGATGCCCATGATGAGGCACCCGAGCCAGATCCAGCGGATGAATGGCTTGTGATAGAGACGCACAGCCCACTTGCCGTTACCGAGCGGTTCGCCGAGCGCGACGAAGAGGTCACGTGTCAGACCGGCATCGATACCTGCCTCTGTCATCGGCATTGAACTCGAGAAGTAGGTTCGCTTCTCCGGGTAGAGCATCACACTGTAGTTGCCGTCGGATGCCGTAACGATGCCCCGTGTTCCGCTGTAGTTGGGGCCTTCAATTTCCCTGATTGCATTGAAAGTGAAGGTATAACCGGAGAGTTCATAGCTGTCACCTGCGCCGAGACCAACATCTTTTTCGACACTGTAAATCGATGTCAGCGTCACCCCGATGGTGAAGACTGCAACACCGAGGTGCCCGAGAATCATGCCCCAGAAACCTCGTGGTATCGAGCTCAGGCGACGGTTTCCCCTGAGCTGCTCTCGTATCGCCATCACAGAGAGCCAGATAACCCAGACAGCCAGCGCAACGCCGAGTATCGCCCCGAGACTGAAGCCGAACCAGAGCATGACGAGGACGCCCGCGAGGAGGCTGGCGATCAGTGCAGGCACGAGTCTCTTGACGAGCGCAGCACCGTCATCCTTTTTCCACCGCAGCAATGCGCCAACACCGAGCGCAAGGACGAGCGGCACGGAGAGGAGCGCGAAAAAGAAATCAAAATAGGGCTTGCCGACAGAAAGATTGCCCCACCCCATCGCATTGTGCAGGATCGGGTAGATGGTACCCATGAGTACCACGAGTGTGATCACCACAAGCAGGATGTTGTTGAAGAGCAAGCCGCTCTCGCGGGAAAGAAGGCTGAAGTGCACAAAACTCCGTATCTGGTTGCCACGAATCGCGAAAAGCGTCAGCGAACTGCCGATGGTGAAGGCCAGAAAACCGAGGATGAAAACGCCACGTTCCGGATCCGATGCAAAGGCGTGGACCGAGGTGAGAACGCCGGAACGCACGAGGAAGGTGCCCAGCAAGCTCAGGGAGAACGCAAAAATCGCGAGCAGCACGGTCCATGCCTTGAATGCACCCCGCTTTTCGGTCACCGCCAGCGAGTGCATCAGGGCCGTAGCAACCAGCCAGGGCATGAAAGAGGCATTCTCGACAGGATCCCAGAACCACCATCCACCCCAGCCCAGCTCGTAGTAGGCCCACCAGCTGCCGAGCGCAATTCCCAGCGTCAGGAACATCCAGGCAATATTGGTCCAGGGTCTTGACCATCGCGCCCAGGCTGCATCCAGGTGTCCGCCAAGCATTGCGGCAATCGCAAAGGCGAAGGGCACGACCAGTCCGACATAGCCCATGTAGAGCATGGGCGGATGGACCGCAAGTCCGAAATCCTGGAGCAGCGGGTTGAGGTCACGTCCTTCCAGGGGTGCCGGAATACGGTCGAAAGGATTCGAGGTCAGCAGCATGAAAAGCAGGAAACCGATGCTGACGAGCCCGAGGATACCGAGCACACGCGCCGTCATGATCTGCGGAATGCTTCGCGAGAAGAAGGAAACCATCATGCCCCAGACAGCAAGAATCAGCGCCCACAAAAGCAGGGATCCTTCGTGAGCGCCCCAGACTGCCGAGACCTTGTACAAGGTCGGAAGCTTCGTATTCGAATTGCTGGCGACATAGCGCACGGAAAAATCGTCGGCGAGGAAGGCCCAGACAAGTGCGGCGAAGGAGATCGTCAGGAAAAAGGCCTGCAGTCGTGCGGCTGGCCTGGCAACATGAATCCACCCCTGGTAGCCGAACTGGGCACCGGCAAGCGGGAAAATGGCCTGGATGACGGCCATCCCGAGTGCCAGGATCAGGGCAAAATGGCCAATCTCTGGAATCATTGTGATGCCCCCTGCTGACCTTCCTTGTACTCGGCAACCTGCTTCAGGGAGTCCTTCACTTCGGCTGGCATGTAGTTCTCATCGTGCTTCGCGAGCACCTCATCGGCGACAAAGAGGTTCTGGTTGAGCTTGCCGATGGCGACTATTCCCTGGCCCTCACGGAAGAGATCGGGAAGGATGCCCTCG